>JAUIFW010000074.1 GCA_030430105.1 bacterium
AATCCCACTATTACATCTCGTCCTCCAGACTCACGGATCCCAGATTTTGGCAAATAAAAGCGCTGCTTACCAACATCCACACCCTTCAATGTAGAAAAGTCATCCCCAAGCACAGTACGCCAATCTGATACTAACTCAGTAAGAGCAGACCGCACTTCATTCGTGAACACAGGTTGATCTAACTGAAGCATTTCATTCAAATTTGCGGTCACGTCCCCTTCCCTAGAAACCTCTTGCTTGGGCCTTCTCTCACGTCGCTCAGCAGGCAAATCTACGATGGAGGAAGGAGGGGTACTAAAATGAGGAGTTGGCGCAGGTAATGCATCCACTTCACGAATAGCCTGCACCACCGTGCCATTTTTAGATTTCATATCCTCTAAATAGAGCTTCCCATCCCTCACCTGTATCTGTAGATGATTGCGAGACACATCTTGATGCACCCTCGGTACTTTAACATCGTTTCCTTCAAGTCTTCCAAAAGTAACCACTTCACCATCCTTTAGCGTCCGAATCTCATCATCTCCATAACGAAGCACATATTCTCCAATTGTATTTTTCTCAACCGTCACCTGATATCCCTTCATGGCGATTGGCACCCCCTCACCATTTCTAAGTGGTACTTCAACCACCTCGCCAACAAAGTTTTGATCTGGTACAAAACTACGAGAGCGCTCTTGTATAGATGCAACCTTCTGCGTTGTTTCTACCGCTGGTGCAACATCACCTGAATGCTTGATTTCATTCATTGTCACACCACTGCGAATGTCTTTCCGTTTACCAGACCTATTGGCTCCACTCACATCCTGAACAATCAACATGCCCTCCTCATAGCGAATCTCTGCCTGGGAAGGCTTTACTTTTTTGTCTGAAAACGATAAATCATTTCCTTTTTGTTTTGCCTTATTTTTATTCTTGCCCTGAGGTCGCTTCTTATTACCTCGCCCAATTCGAAGAGGTACTCCTTCCTCCAAGAGTACCTGTTGTCTCTCGGAAGTACGAAGCATCACTCGACCATCATCGAGCAGCTCAGCAGTAATCGAAGAGTCCCCAAAGTACAGCCCTATTTGTTTACCTGGCTCCATAGGAGCTTTTCGCGAAGAGCCTACAAACTCCTCCCCAGGAGTAAACTCCTTAATACGAGCATTTTTCTTTGAGACCTCAGGCTTAGCACTTGGAGCAGAAACTGATTTCCTACTAGTGGGAGGGTACTGTTGAATAACTAATTCACCTGGCCGCTTACCAGGAAGTGTCCCTCCAGACACCACATCAAGCACCCCTCTAGCATTGGCTTGTCTCTGCGTCGCACCAAAACGCTTGTCCTTAAGAAGCGCTCGGAACTGATCATTAAAACCAGTCACTCTTGATCCGTTTTTCATAGCATAATCCACCTTATCAAAGGCAGAGAAGCCACTGCTATCAAATGGCTTGGAAGAAACAACACGTATACGACCACCTCCTGTACGAAAATGCATAACAGGCTCTGGTATATGATATTTAAGCAAGGTCCCTACGTCTTGCGTAAGCTTGTCCGTAAAAGAATAATTGAGGTTATTATTAATCGATCCCATCATGTATATATCTACATCCACCACATACAAGGTCTCCGCATCCGCAAGAACGGTACCATTAAGTGCATCTTCAGGGAGTGGAGACATGTCAATCGGCCCATCTCCGTTGTGATCAAAAATTTTCCTATAAAGCTCCTTGGAGTACACACCTGTATTCGGATCTGAATACCTAAGATTAGTCAGTCCTTCCTCTAATTCTAGCACTTTATCTCCATCACCTCTGGCCTCAGCCTCAGCAATCTCTCGCAGAAGGGCTGCTATCTCCGCCTCCTGCTTATCTGCGGGAGTTTGCTCATAAGAGTCCTTCACCTTCACTCTATCTTTATCCGCGGAGTAATATAGGTCACCCTTTTGTTTCGCATGGTGAAGACCCGTCTCAGATACTTGATCCATGTTAGCCCGAAGTGTATACCCAAGCGTACTATCATCGGCTAGCGCAGCAGGTTTCAAAGAAAGTCGCCTCGAAGATACTGTTACGCCCCCCACATTTACCTTTCCCGTATAGGAATCCATAGTATCTAAAGCCTCAAGCGCCCTTGGGAAGGCATCCTCAATCTTATTCATCTCAGAAAGCACAGCACCCACATCCCCATCATCTATTAATCCCCTCGCCTTCATTTCCTCAATAATCTGTAGTCGGGATGCAAATGTGCCATCTGGCCTGGTTACTCCTCCACCACTATCCAACGTATATGCACCCTTCTCCTTTGCATAAACATCCTGGAGCGCCTTACGATACTTGGCACGTGCCATAGCCTTTGCATATTCAGCAGGCTTATCACGCTTGAGTGTTTCCTCAGCAAAATCCCTCAGCTCTGCAGCAAGCTTTTGCATATCCGCCTCAGGAATATGCTTTCCAATAATCATAAACTCATCACCCCCAGGTCGAATCAAGGCCTTTACTTTACGTGTACTACCATCCAGCTGCTTACCAAACCTAGGATCTCCATCCAGCTTTTTCACAAACTTCAAAATAAAATCATCCGCATAGTCTGTTCCCATGATTTTATTCAAAATCCCCAAATTATTCATATCCAGAAAATGCATAGTGAGCTCATCCCCATGAATCTCCTGAAGCTCTCGAACCTTCTCCAGGTACCGCTGTCCTCCAAGGTACCTCGCATTATACACCTCTACATCCATGCCCTTAAAGGCAGCGTCTGTTTCAGGAAGATGCTGGTCACGAAGTCTATTCTCTATGGTACGAACACGCTGCATAAAGTCTGGCGATTCCGTGGGAGAAAGCAGCTTGCGCTCCTTCGCATTCGTTAACAAATCTTCAACTGTAGAAGCGTTTTCATGACGAAACTTCGTCCTCACTTTTCCTGCCTCATCATAGTGGGTGACTCCCATTGCACCATCCGGCAAACGCTCTACCTTGAACATCACACCATCCTTATCCACTCCAACGATAAGTTTTCTCGGATCATTATTGGAGCGATACAAGGCTTCCATAGCCTCCTTAGGAGTCACGGATGGCAAAGAATCAGGAAGTCTCGTCGCTGTAACTGCCTCAGGTTCACCAAGTAAGCGGCGATGGCGCGTAAACATTGTTTCCAAAGCCCCTGGCCGCATTGGGTAGATCGGTGAATCCTTCATAGCAAATTCAAGCACCTCTGAAATTTCATTACCTAATGCATCCACCTTTATGGCCTGGTAGCGAGAGACATCGACCATATCACCTCGATCAGCAAATGAGTGGAACTTATACAGGTTTCCCTTTCGGTCCACAAAGTACATCCCTTCCGTAAATTGAGCCAAGTCATCACCTTGTTCAAAGGCATTCCGAAGCCCAGCTTCGTCAAACGCACCAGTGACTCCATCCTGCACTTCGGCGCGAGATACCCTCCACTGCTTCTTGCCCCTTACACTACCTGCAAGCTTCTGAGTTTGATTCAATACTGTGAGTTTCTCTCGCAACGCTTCTACAGGTGCCACGATGCGTGTGAGAAGAGGCTTTAGCTTCTGCACATACAACGCTTCCGCCTTCTCAAGCGTGTACATCGTACGGTCCATAAGACCACGACCAATATTCTTGAGTCTATCCTTTGGCACTCGCGACGCATCATTTGCCATATCACGCCGCTTAATTTGCCTCCCCAAGTCCACCAGCTCTCCTCGCACTTTTCTTAATTGTTTTTCACTCTTAGCTATGTCTTTTCGGATAGACTTCGTCTGAGGGTCTAACTTTTTTAAGCCATCTATAGTTGCATCAAGCCCTTTTTCTAATCCCTTTAGCATCCTATACCGTTCGTCTATTGCATGTGTGGCCGCCTCATCAATAGCAGTAGCTAGTCCCTCTCTTCGCGTAATCTCAGCATCCACATGCCTCCTATATGCCTTAGATTTTGGAGGATTTGCCTCGGTATACCGCCGCAATGACGCAGCATCCTTATACGCATCCCCCGCACGGTTTACTTGTTTAGCAATGCGAGAGGTTGGAGTAGTTACCTCAGCAGCAGTAGTCAGTAAAGTCGCATACTTGGAAGGCTCGGCTAAAGCCACATCAATAATACTATCCCGAAGTTTCATCACTTCCTCAGCATTGGCTCGCGCCCTCACCAATTTTTCTCTTCCCTTGATCAGATCATCAAGTCTTCGCTGATTCCCAAGCATAGCTTCAGCCTTGCCCAGTTTACTGTTCAATAATTTTTGCAAGGCAGCAATTTCACTATCTACATAAGCAAGAGAACGTGGTACATCCTTAAGAAATTTCGAAACTTTAACCGTACTTTTAAGGTATTCAGTAGTTTCCGCTGCAGCAAAACCTCCAGCCGTCATCACCTGAAGTCTAGCAGTTTCTGATGCAAGAAGCTCCGCCGCGGCAACATCATCCAACTTGTTTGCATAGCGCAAAACCCTCGCATAGCGAGCCTTTGCAGCAAGAGAGATGGCTGGAGCAGCGAGACTCAAACCTATTTCCAAAGTAGCCGTAGCAAGAAATTCTCCCGTTACAGGCTTGTACCCCCGAAATACATCCGAATAATCGAGAGCCATCTTTCCAAAAGCAGATTGTTCAAATTTCTGCACATCATGCTCAAAGGTGTCCTCCATAGACTCAAGGACTCTCTTTTTCAACGCAAACGCCTCTGGATCAGTCTCATTGTAAACCTCTTCTGCATATGATTTGATCGCTTCTTGCGCAGTCACTGAGTCGAAGTACGCTCCATAACTCTTTGCCATTTCTGTCGTAGCACCTCCCACAAATGAGTAAGCAATATTCATAGAATTCATGAACTTGTTGCCGCG
>JAUIFW010000075.1 GCA_030430105.1 bacterium
TCTCTTGTCCACCTACACCATACGGCTTCACAAAAACAAGTTCTGCATCTGACGTAGAAATCTCAATAGCCGCAGCATCTATCTCGGATACCTGGATAGGAAAGCCCTCTAGTGCAAACACAGAAATTCCCCCTCCAAGGAGCAGGAGGAATGAAAGTAATCCGAGCCAAAGTATTTTTGCTATATGCATAGTGTTCGTTGTGTTGTTTGTTTAGAAGTTCGGCCGTGGAGGATTGGTAAGCGTTGATTGCACTGCCTGATTATCCGTCCCAACCTCTGTCAAAGAGATCACAAAATCTACGATCCAGTAAGAGAAGTAGATAATCATGGTACCGAGAATAAGGTTGATAATTGCGGACATCGCCTTCTTTCTCTCCTCTGCATTTCCAAAGGAGATAACAAGCCGTACTCCGAAATAAATGAGCATCAATACCGCAACTACCGTATAAAACGTAAGCGCATACCCCACCCAAAGCAGAGCCAGTCGTGAAACACTAGGCTCCGTTTGCACCCCTTGAGGCAAAATATTCCCAGTCTCAACCTGTTGCAAACCTGCGTCAATTCCAAGCACAGGGTCCGCAGAACCCGTGGTTGCACCAGTACCAGAGAGGTCATAAGGGAAATTCTGAGCAAAGGAAACCACTGGAAGTACAGAGGTTGCGAGCAGCACTACAAGTGCCAAAGCAGCGATAGATCGCATCAAAAGTTGTGTTGGTTTTCGCATATCAGATAGCTATGTCATCTCTATAGTATACACCAAAACCCTCAAATATGCACGTGTTTACAGGGAAACTTACGTATCAATCCATGACCACGTTCTGCCTGATGGAGCTTCCTCCCACGTCACAGTCTGCAGCACTTCACCTGTAGAGCTTCGAAGAAGAACGATAGTCTCTACACTATTGCGCAGCGTGAAAGAAAGTGGCTCCAAAACTAGATATACAGAGCCCTCACCCGTAGAAAGGCTTTCACGAAGAACAAATAGCTCAGGTTCAAGCTCATAGAGATCCAACCCCTTAGAGGCATCATCCTGCCTGGCAATACGTAAGTCACACAAAGTCGCTCCTGCTGGGACAAACAGCTCTATCCACTCTTGATTGCGATCCTGCCCATCTGGATTTGGCATCACCTCATTAACACGCAGGCCTTCGAAACTAGGGCTGCAAGAATCTTCCAAAAGACCGTCACCAGAACCAGTCTCAGGTATGCCTGAACCACTTCCTTCTTCAAGGACTGCTCCAGTACCAGTTCCCAAAGCAAATGCCACAGAGACAAGTAGGTAAAATATAAACAATACAGCACAGAGTAACAGTCGCATAAACATCAGGGCTAGAACTACTAGCGAAACCCTAACTCAAAGTGATAGAAGACTCAAAAAAGAGCATGAAAGAGAAATTCATGCTCTAGAAGCCGTTTTTAATATGATGTTAGTGGTACTAAACGACACTAATCCTCACCTACATCCTATGCACCTATTCTGTAGAAAGCGTTTGAATGATATCAACCATTGATTCTCTACTTTCATCATCACTTGAGCTTGTGGTCACATACAAGCGACCATCATCACCCTCAAGCACATACTTAGTCACTCCATCCTCGATCAAAACCTTGGCATCCTTCCCACCAATCTTGGTATCTGGAGCACCCGAAAGATCCAATTGTCCTGCCCCATAAATCGATACCTCCACCTTTTGCTCAGGCTCTCCATCAAGCGGCTTATCACTAAAGGTCACACGTTGAATTCCTCCCTCAGAAGAAATACTATCTGCCTGATAGTACCAATTCCTTGGATATTGCGTCTCAAAATCAAGATACGAATTACTATACAGGTTCTTACCTGCCTCTACAGTCGAAGCTTTTTCTGTTGATCCATTGTTCACTTCAAACACTTCACGCGCCTCATCCCTCGCAACATTTTGCCCTGAAACACGCACCCAGTCCGTAGCTTCGCCAGCCTCAAACAACCCCTCCTCAGCAAAGGAATAACCGGCACCAGTATCCTCATAGGAGAACAACACCTTCTTTCTGGTATCCCCATCCATAAAAGTCACATATACATAGCCAGTTCCCGCAAGTTCAACCTGCTGCACAGAAGCATCCTCTTCAGCAGGAAGAAGAGATGGTCGAGACACAATATACTCCACCAAAGCATTGGTTTCTGTAGCCGTCATAGGTGGATTCTCACCCCCATCATTAGCTTCATCTGTAACTTCCGTATCCTCTGGATCCGCAGAGCCTGCATCTGAAGCAGCATTCGAATCGCTATCTCCAGAAGAAGATGCCTCACCTTCATCCATAGCATCTCCGTCTAAGGTAGTTTCTCTATCTGTATCAGTAGCACTATCTTCGTCTCCTTCTTTTTCCTCGTCCGAGTCTTCATCCTCCACCGGCATAAAGAAACGCATACTGTTCTCCACGGCATTTACAGCCTGGGAAACCTCTGGTTCCTGACCTACCCAGCTACTTACGGTGATTGCATAAAACCCATCATTGATCTCAAGGACAACCACATCGTGATAGTCATCACTTTCTACACGAAGCGCCCGCACCAAACCAAGCTGGATATCCTGAGAATCCCCATCAAAATTATCCTCTACCCAAGTCTCAAAGGATCGATCGCCAGCTTCCACGCGGTACATCTCGAACACCTCACGCCCCTCGTCATCCTCGAGCATTACCTTCTTTCCTCCATCCTCCTTCACTTCCCAGCCCTTTGGATAATTAAAATAGCTACCTAGTTCATTATTAGAATAAGAAGTGGAAAGCTTTACCTCATCAGCCGATTCCTCCACCTCTCTCGCATCAGTTATCATAAAGTGCCGTGCTCCCTTATCTACAAAGTACCCCTGCGCCACAATCTCATCTCCTAGGTACTTATCCAAAAGCACGTCATCACTACTGACATATAAGTTATCCTCAAGTGGGTTAGATGCAGTAAGCAAATACTTGGCTGGTACATCCTCCGTACCTCGCACACGAGACAAGGTCCCCTGTTTTTCCATAAGTTCCATAGCCTGCTCCGTGCCCTCTCCACAAGACGTCAGCACAAAGGTCGTAGGTAACACAAGCAAGGCCCACAGTACAGCGCTCCCTTTTCTCATAATAGGTGAAAAAAATCTAGTCGCACAAATTCTATGCCTGCAGCGCCGCTCCGCAAGTGCAAGACCTGGTCATACAGCCCAACGAGTATATAACATGGGAACGAGAGCGAAGCTTGCCTTCTATCGAGAGAATCGTAGGATAGATGCAGTTATTTTAATCCAAAGACCATGTCTATTCAGTTATCCCATGCCAAGGAACACCTAGGTACCACCATTACCGTAGAAGGGTGGCTGAATAATCGACGAAGCTCCGGAAAAATCCACTTCCTTCAAGTACGAGATGGAACAGATTTTATCCAAGCCGTGGCTTCGATCGGTGATGTAGGAGAAGAGCAGTTTGAAAAAATGGGAACCATCCCACAAGAAGCTTCTATCCGCATCACAGGGACCATAGTAGAGGATCATCGATCTCCATCAGGCGTAGAAATGCATGCAAAGGAAATAGAGGTAGTGCAGGCACCAGAGGAGGATTACCCCATCTCCAACAAGGAGCACGGGACAGATTTCCTCCTCACACACAGGCACCTCTGGCTACGAAGCAAGCGTCAGTGGGCAATACAACGTGTGCGCACTACCATCATCAACGCAACCTACAAGTGGATGGAAAAGCAGGAGTTCATCAAAATCGATGCTCCTATCTTCACCCCAACCAGCTGTGAGGATACTACGGAGCTCTTTGAAGTAGATTACTTTGGAGATCCAGCATACCTCACCCAATCTGGGCAGCTCTACTTGGAGGCAGCAGTGATGGCACACCGAAAAGTCTTTGACTTTGGGCCTGTATTTCGCGCTGAGAAGTCAAAGACGCGAAGGCACCTTACGGAGTTTTGGATGATGGACGCAGAAATGGCCTTTGCAGGACAGGAAGAAAACCTTCAGGCACAAGAGAGCCTCATCAAGTTCATTGTGAGCGAGGTAATGGAGAAAAATGCCTACGAGCTAAAGCTGCTTGAGAGAAACATGGAAGCTCTAGAGAATGTAAAGAACAAACCCTTTGCTAGACTCACCCACAAAGAGGCTGTAGAGAAACTCCAAGGTATGGGTTCGGATATTGCCTATGACCAGGACCTCGGAGCAGACGATGAAACAATGCTCACTGAGCAATACGATGTACCACTCTTTATCGAAAAGTACCCCTTCAAGGTAAAGGCCTTTTACATGAAAAAGGATCCTGAGAATCCAGAGTACGCACTTTGCAGTGACCTCTTGGCTCCAGAAGGATATGGAGAAATCATCGGTGGATCTGTACGTGAAGAAGACTATGATGAACTTCTCACAGAAATTGAGAAGCATGGGCTAAACAAAGAAGATTTTGATTGGTATCTCGATCTGCGGAAGTTTGGATCCGTACCACACGCAGGATTTGGCTACGGACTCGAGCGTATCGTGACATGGATCACAGG
>JAUIFW010000076.1 GCA_030430105.1 bacterium
ATCTCAATGAGGTGAACACCCTGCCAGGCTTTACCTCTATTAGTGGCTATGGGAAGATGTGGGCAGAGGAGGGAGTGACTTTGGAGGACTTACTTACGGAGTTTGTGGAGACCTTGTAGAGGCTTTGTGGAAGAAGCTGAAGAAAAGACCCACCGGTTTGCGGGCAGGCCTGTTATCGTCACTGCACAGCTTCGGAGGGCAGTACAGTATTTTGTGGTGTTTCTACCATACGTTGAATTGTGTAATGGTCAATGCTACTCCCGTTTACTTCTGAGGGGGGAATTCTTAAAGTGAGAACGCTATTTGTTACCAACTGTATGTTTGAAGCATTCATCCCATATATTTTGTTCTTACTGGGGTTTGTTATCCTTATCAAAGGTGCCGATCTTTTGGTGGATGGAGGTTCTGGCATAGCGAAGCGCTTCGGCATATCCAACATAGTGATTGGTCTGACGATTGTAGCCTTTGGTAGTAGTGCGCCTGAGCTTTTGGTGAGTATGGTGGCTGCAACTTCTGGAAGCACAGACCTAGCTGTGAGTAATGTGATAGGTTCGAATATTGCCAATATCCTTCTTATCTTGGGTGTTGCCTCTATTATCTATCCACTGACGGTGCATAAAAACACTGTATGGAAGGAGATTCCTTTCTCTTTGCTTGGTGTGGTAGTGCTTGCAGCGGTTGCCAATGATGTGTTTCTCGAGGGAGCAGCAGCTTCGATGATTTCACGTATTGATGGAATCATGCTTCTCTCCTTGTTTGTGGTTTTTTTGTATTACACCTTCGGTATTGCGAGAGATGGTCAGATTGAAACTGACAATGTGAAAAAAATGCACCCAGGGCGCGCACTTGCGTATATTGGTGTTGGACTTTTGGGACTAGCCTTTGGAGGGCTTTGGATCGTGGATGGTGCGAAATCTATTGCGAGTAGTTTTGGGATCTCGGAGCAGGTGATTGGACTTACGATTGTCGCCTTTGGTACCTCGCTTCCAGAACTTGCCACTTCAGCGGTGGCTGCGCTCAAGAAGGAGACAGATATTGCGGTTGGAAATGTTGTTGGGTCCAATATCTTTAATATTTTTTGGATACTTGGACTCTCTGCTACGGTTTCTGATCTTCCAATGCCGGAGGCTGCAAATCAGGATCTGCTTGTGTTGTTCTTTGTCTCATTGATTCTGTTTCTCCTGCTCTTTATTGGACGAGGGAGTAAACACTTGCTTGACAGACGACATGGTATTATATTCGTACTACTTTATATAGGGTATATGGGGTACATCTTTATCAATAGCGTTGCGTAATATGGGAGTAGTTATCAAGACGAAGGAAGAGATTAAAGGTATGCAGCGAGCTGGTCGTATGGCGAGCAGGCTTCTTGATTTTCTTGAGCAATACATTGTAGAAGGTGCCAACACCTTGGATATCAATAATATGGCGGAAGCATGGACGCGAGACCATGGTGCGGTGTCTGCTCCTTTGGGATACAAGGGATTTCCTCGTAGTATCTGTACGTCTGTGAATGATGTTGTTTGTCATGGGATTCCTATTAAGGGAGAGGTTTTGAAAGATGGTGATATTATCAATGTGGATGTGACCGTGAAACTCAACGGCTACCATGGAGATCATTCGCGCATGTTTTTGATCGGTGAAGTTTCAGAAGAGGCAAAGCTTTTAGTTGAGCGAACGAAGAAGGCAATGGAGAAAGGTATTGCCGCAGTGAAGCCGGGTAAGCATGTGAATGATATTGGAAAGGCTATAGAGACCTATATTTCAAAGTTTGGGTATGGAATCGTCACGGACTTTGGTGGTCATGGTATTGGAAAGACCTTCCATGAAGATCCGTTTATTCCCCATCATGATACGGGGTATGCGGGTGAGCAGCTGCTCCCTGGTATGACCTTTACGGTGGAACCGATGATCACTCTTGGTAGTCCCAAGCTGTATGTGGAGGAGGACGGGTGGACGGCTCGCACTGAGGATGGAAAAATCACAGCGCAGTGGGAACATACAGTGCTGGTGACGGATAGAGGAGTTGAGGTACTAACAAAATCCTAGGCAATACCTAGGATTTTGTTAGTATAGATTTCAAATTTCAGATGACAGATAACAAATTTCAAATGTTGGGCGGTTTTGTTACTGCAGCGCGTTTGCGATTATTTCTGGAACTCGTTTGTCTAGGACGTCTGGTAGGAGTTTGTCTTTGCTTGGTTCGTCCATTGCTGCGATGGCCTCTGCAACCTTGATGTAATGCGCCTCATTGAACTGGGTAAGCTTGTGCTTGAGTGCTCCCTTGAATAGACCTGGGAAGACGAGGGCGTTGTTCATCTGGTTGGGGAAGTCGCTTCGCCCTGTTGCGACGATGGCAGCGCCTCCAGCTAGAGCTTCTTCTGGCATGATTTCTGGGGTTGGGTTTGCCATGGCGAAAACAATGGCATCCAAATTCATACTCTTGATGTCTTCTGCATGTAGGAGTCCTCCTGCGCTGATTCCAAGGAATATATCCGCTCCCTGGAGTGCTTCCTGTAGCGTACCATCCTGTTGCTCTGCATTGGTATAGGCAAGCGCAGCTTCTTTTACCGTATTGAGATCAGATCGTCCCTTATGGATGATTCCTTTACTGTCACATAGAAGGAGATGCTTGAACCCGTAACTATGAAGTAGTTTCGCGATAGCTAGTCCTGCTGCTCCTGCGCCACTAAGTACTACCTTCGTGTCTTCTTTGGTTTTCCCTGTGAGTTTCAATGCGTTGATGAGGCCCGCAAGGACTACGATGGCTGTTCCATTTTGGTCATCGTGGAAGACAGGGATATCAAGCTCCTTTTGGAGTCGTTGCTCAATTTCAAAGCATCTTGGGCTACTGATATCCTCGAGGTTGATGCCTGCGAAACTTGGGGCAATCTGCTTCACAAAGGTAATGATTTCTTCTGTATCTTGCGTATCGATACAAAGTGGCACTGCTTCGACTCCTCCTAGTTCCTTGAAGAGTACAGCTTTTCCTTCCATGACGGGCATGGCTGCAGCTGGTCCAATATTACCAAGGCCAAGAACGGCAGTTCCATCACTGACCACGGCAATGGTTCGACCTGCCATGGTGTGCGTTTTTGCCTTTTTAGGATCCTCG
The DNA here is from genome assembly GCA_030430105.1 of bacterium. The sequence goes on from JAUIFW010000076.1 coordinate 3,116, forward strand.
TGAATCGCAGTACAGACAGCTGCTACTCCTGGGGTGTAGATGGTTGCTAAGTCCTCCTTTGAGGATACCTCAGTGAGACTTCTCACTTCGAGTTTTCCCTGATGTTTCTCATGGAGAGAAAGGGCGAGCTCGGCATAATTCATAGGTAGTGGTTAGGTATCGTGGAGCTAGAGTAGGGGAAATGTGAGGGAATTTGAAGGAGAAGTTGTAGCATCGGTAACATGGTTGCCTACCGCGTTTGACGCGGGGGTTTACGGTTTGCGGTTTACGGTTTACAGTTTTGGCGCTATTTTTTTGCCTTGTGATATGGGTAGACGGGAGGAGCTTGCGAAGGACTTGGTATTTGTGGAGAAGTTTGGTGATACTGAAGTTAGCTTTCAGACTACGTGGGGGATTTTTAGTCCTAGGGAGATGGATGCAGGGACTCGGGTTTTGCTGGAAGGTCTGGGATTGGGAAAGCAGGGCTTAGGTCTTGGGGCTCAGGTCTTGGGTCGGGACGTGCAGGAGCGTGAAGACGGTATTGACGCTGGCCCTATTCGAGTCGTGGATCTGGGGTGTGGCTATGGGGCTATAGGTGTATCATTGGCGGCTTTGGACCCCAAGGTTCAGGTGACGATGCTGGAGAAGGATGTGGTGGCTAGCGCATACACGCAGCGGAATATAGAGCGAAATGGACTTTCCAACGCGACGGTGGTACTCAGTAACGGATTTGAAGCATTGGCTGCGCGTCCTAGTTATGATGTGGTGCTTTCTAATATTCCTGCGAAGGTTGGCCGGGAACTGCTTTGGATCTTTTTGTATGATGCTCATGCGCGATTGAAGGTGGGAGGTGGTATGCGAGTAGTTGTGATTAAGGGACTACGAGAGACCATGAAAAAGAGTATGAAGGAGTTGTTTGGTAATTATAAAAAGATTGAGGAGCGGAAGGGGTACGTGGTGCTGGAAGCAAAAAAAGAGACCTAGTGCCTCTTTTTTTAAAGGGTTTTTTTGAATCTAGTGTTTAGCCTGGAGTCTTACTTCTCTTCTGGAGCTCCGAAACACCACCATGTGTATTGATGCGCTATGCTTGGCTCTGAGAGTGTGTTGTCCTTTTGCGTGGTTTGCTTGTGGACTTTGAG
>JAUIFW010000077.1 GCA_030430105.1 bacterium
TTTGCACTTGTGCATGCATTGGATCAGTTTGAAACCCCAGCTGCGGAAGGGAAGTCCTTTGAGGACTGGACCTGGGTGTTGCAAAATATCCAGCTACAGATCGGATTCCAGTTCTAACCACCCAGTGGGCCTCACGGTCCCTGGGGACCAAAACAAAAATCATCGTTCACCTTGCTAGGGTGGCGATGGGCGACCCGCTTCGGCGGGTTTTTTTTATGTTTGTTGTTTGTAGGGTGTAACAAAAAGTGGAGAGAGAATTCTTGACGAGGAAATTTTAGCACTCTATAATGATGAGTGCTAATTGGTAATGAATTTGTACTATGAGTAAGATTATTGGAATTGATCTAGGTACCACCAACTCTGCGGTTGCAGTGATGGAAGGTGGTGATCCAGTGATTGTCCCAAATAGTGAAGGAAACCGAACGACGCCAAGTATTGTGGCGATTGGAAAGAATGGAGATCGTATGGCGGGGCAGATTGCGAAGCGTCAAGCGGTGACGAATCCAGAGAATACAATCTTTTCTGCGAAACGATGGATTGGGCGGCAGTATTCGGAAGTAGAGAAGGAGATAGCTAAGGTGCCATACAAGACAAAGGCAGGAGATAATGGAGAGGTGATGATAGAGCTCAATGGAGAATGGAAGAAGCCTGCTGCTATTTCTGCGATGGTTTTGCAGAAGCTTAAGGCGGATGCCGAAGCATATCTTGGAGGTCCTGTGACGGAGGCTGTGATTACTGTGCCAGCTTATTTCAATGACGCGCAGCGACAGGCGACTAAGGATGCAGGTAAGATTGCAGGTCTTGAGGTGAAGAGAATTATCAATGAGCCTACGGCAGCAGCGCTAGCCTATGGACTTGATAAGAAGAAGGACGAGAAGGTTGCGATTTATGACTTTGGAGGAGGAACTTTTGATATTTCTATCTTGGAAATTTCCTCTGAAGGTACTTTTGAGGTACTTGCGACTAATGGTGATACGCGGCTTGGAGGAGATGATTTTGATCATCTTATCATCGACTGGATGGTTGATGAGTTCAAGAAGACTGATGGGGTAGATCTACATAATGATCAGATGGCTTTGCAGCGTCTCAAGGATGAGGCGGAGAAGGCAAAGAAAGAGCTTTCCTCTGCGCAGCAGGTGGATATCAATATTCCGTTTATTACTGCGGATGCATCAGGTCCAAAGCATTTGAATCTCACACTTACTCGATCGAAGTATGAGTCTATGATCGGGGGATTGGTGGAGCAAAGTATCGAGCCGTGTAAGAAGGCGCTCAAGGATGCAGGACTTTCTGCATCTGATGTGGCTGAGGTGATCTTGGTAGGAGGTACGACACGTACTCCGTTGATCCAGGAGAAGGTCAAGGAGTTCTTTGGGAAGGAACCTCATAAGGGAGTGAATCCTGACGAGGTGGTGGCTATCGGAGCTGCGATCCAGGGAGGAATCTTGATGGGAGATGTGAAGGACGTGCTTCTTCTTGATGTGACACCGCTTACGCTTTCTATTGAAACACTTGGAGGTGTTGCGACCCCTGTAATTGAGCGAAATACAACGATCCCAACGAATAAGTCACAGGTGTTTTCAACAGCTGCAGATAATCAGCCAGCCGTGGAAATTCACGTGACACAGGGAGAGCGAGAGTTCTCGAAGGATAATAAGTCACTTGGTAAGTTCGTGCTTGATGGGATTCCACCAGCGCCACGAGGTGTGCCTCAGATCGAAGTGATCTTTGATATCGATGCCAATGGTATCCTTCATGTGACGGCAAAGGACAAGGGGACTGGGAAGGAGCAGAAGATTACGATCCAAGGATCAAGTGGCCTCTCTGATGAGGAAATTGAGAAGATGAAGAAGGAGGCTGAGGAGCACGCGGATGAGGATAAGAAGAAGAAGGAAATGGTGGAGGTTCGTAACCGTGCTGAACAGCATATCTATGCAACAGAAAAGGCTATTTCTGATCTTGGTGAGAAAGCACCAGAGGATCTCAAGAAGGATGCGGAGGAAAAAATGCAGGCACTCAAGGATGAACTTGCGAAGGAGGATGCTACCAAGGAAGATTTGGAGACTAAGGAGAAGGAACTGAGTGATGTTGCTATGAAGCTTGGACAAATGGTGTATGAGCAGGCAGAGCAAAACCAGGCAGCAGGTGCTGAGGCAGGAGACACTGAGGGGTCAAAGGATGAAGATGTCATTGATGCTGATGTAAAGGATGAGGAAGAGGCGAAGGATGGTGATGATAAGAAGGAGGAATAGATAGCATAGGTAGGGCCTTATGTGAAAAAAGCGCTTCACTGCGAAGCGCTTTTTTTCTTGCTTTGCGAAGCGGGACTCATAGGCTGGGTGAGTAAAAAAACAGAAAGAGAGGTAATAGGTATATCAACGGGGCAGTTGTCCTTGCCAGATCACTTGTTGGAGTGGGGCCTTCAAGCTTTAGAGATTACTCTGTTTGGAGTAGTCCAAGAACACCAGGAAGTGTTTATGCTTGTAGAGGAAAAGCGCTTGGATATTGGAGAGTCTCATTCGATTCTCCATGTTCCTCCGAGAGAGGCGGCTAGGCTGATGTATACCAATAGTCATATTGCTGCCGAGGAGGCCTATGTAGATGGAAATTTTTTGGAGACATTGAAGGCTTTGAAAGAGCAAGAAATTCTCACGTATAGACTCATTCCTCTCAATGCCAAGGGTATCCTTGGGTATGTCCTCACAAAAATATAAAAGACAGTTAGCACTACCTCTTGGGGTAGTGCTTTTCTCTAGTATAGTAGAGGAGATTATAACTCTATGTATGCGCATCTATACATTTTACTCACTCTTACTCGGAGCCTCTATAGTGCTTCTTGATCAGCTTGTTAAGCTCTGGGCGCTTTCTATCACTAGAATCCCTGTGTGGGGAGATGCTATTGGCTTTCAGTACGCAGAGAATCGAGGTGTAGCGTTTTCCTTTCCAATAGAGGGTCCTTTGCTACAATTGATAACGATTGTGTTTATTGCTCTTATTTTTTGGTGGTCCTTGAAGGAAAAGGCGTACCAGCATCCTTGGCTTTGGCTTCCATTTACTTGTATTCTAGGAGGTGCTTTCGGTAATGCGATTGATAGGTTTTTTCGAGGATTTGTTGTCGATATGTTTCAGGTGGGGAGCTTTCCGATTTTTAATGTGGCGGATAGTTTTGTCACCATAGGGGTGGGGCTTTTGATAGTGTTTGAGTTCTCAAAAACTATCAAAAGCAATTAATAATTATTGATTATTAATTACTAGTTAATAATTTAACTACCAAAGGTAGTTCTCTAGTGCGCTTCTAGCCAGTTCTTGCCAATACCTACTTCCACAAGGAGTGGGATACTCATCTTGAGTGCATCCTCCATTTCCTTTTTGACCATGTGGGTGATGACCTCTACTTCTTCGTTTTTTACCTCGAAGACAAGTTCATCGTGTACTTGGAGAAGCATTTTTGAGCTATATTTCTCCTTTCGCATGACTTCTGCTATGTTTACCATCGCTATTTTGATGATATCTGCAGCACTGCCTTGGAGGGGATAGTTGATTGCTTCACGTTTTGCAGCTTCAGCCACTACGCGATTTCTAGAATGTAGTTCGGGGAAATACCTCCTTCTTCCAGTGACTGTGGTGAGGAAGCCAGCTTCTTTTGCTTCTTGCTCGAGACCATCCATGAATCCTCGTACGTGGCTGTAGGTTTTGAAGTAGTTATCGATGAACTCCTTTGCTTCTGTACGGCTGATATCCATATCCTGGGCGAGTTTGAATGGGCCCATGCCGTAGATCACTCCAAAATTTACTGTTTTAGCCATACGGCGTTCGTGTGGAGAGACCTCCTCAATGGCTTTCCCAAAGAGCAGGGAGGCAGTGTGGGCGTGAATATCTTGCCCATCCTTGAAGGCAGTCAATAGATTTGGGTCCTCCGAAAAATGAGCAAGTAGTCGCAGCTCAATTTGACTATAGTCTGCAGCGAGGAGGAAGTATCCTTCCTTTGCTATAAAGGCTTTTCGGATTTGTCTTCCTTCTTCTGTCCGGATAGGGATGTTTTGGAGGTTTGGATCTCTAGAGGAGAGCCTTCCTGTCGCGGCTACGGTTTGTACGTAGCTTGTGTGTATACGTCCTGTGTCCTGATTTACGAGCTTTGGTAGCGCGTCTACGTATGTGGACTTCAGTTTACTTGCTTGCCTGAAATCAATGATA
>JAUIFW010000003.1 GCA_030430105.1 bacterium
CAGGGGAAACTCATTGCTATGGAGATCATCAACTCAGCTATCCGTGTCGTTGCCCTAGGTATATTTGCGAGCATGAGTATGTTTCAGGATTTCTGGATGATCTTGGTGTTCGCGGCCGTATTATCACTAGCTTCTGCCGTGAGCATGGAGGCACAGAACAAAATTTGGGAAAAGAGGACTTGGGGGCTCTGGGCGATTAATAGCAGCCATGCGTTTGTGGATGCAGTGATGATTCTAAGTGTGATGACTTACTTCCCTTGGTAAGAGACACTATTGTACATGGTATCAATGCCTCTAATTTAGGTCGCAACCATTTGATATCTGACATTTGCAATTTGAAATTTGCCATTTAAAAAAAGCGCCCTCTGGCGCTTTTTCTAGTAGCTTTTCGCAAACAACCAATCCCCCTTAGCAGGTTCACCCGTGATAAAACACGTAGAATTGGTTGGTGCCTTACCTACCAAATCATGAGGCTGACATCTGGATACCATAGAGTATTTCTCCTTGAGAATCTTTTCGGAATCAGTGGTTTCTGACCAACTAGCAAGGAAGTATCCCTTCTGATTCGCGATCTCATCCATAGACTCGATGCGATGGATATGCTCCTCCCGGAAGGAGTTCGCTTGTGCAAACAGTGTATCGTGAATCTCCGTCATGAGGGAGCGAACCGTCTCGGCTACCTCGGAGCGCTGCACCTGCATCTTCTCACCTGTGTCTCGTCGGTACACCGTAACAACTCCATCCTCCGCTTCCTTTCCACCGATTTCGAGACGCACAGGAACACCCTTCACCTCCCAGTGATTAAACTTATACCCTGGAGACATACCATCTCTATCGTCCATGTGGGTACGAAGTTCAGGGAGCTCGTCTAAGATCCCTTGTGTGTAGCTCATGACCATATCCTGATTATCTTCTCGACAGATAGGCACGGCAACTACCTGGATAGGGGCAATATTTGGAGGAAGTCTAAGTCCATTGTTATCACCGTGCGCCATAATCACCGCACCTATGGTACGCCATGATGCTCCCCAACTATTTTGATGCACTTCATGATCCTGCTCGTCACTTCCTCGATAGGTAATACCAAAGGCCTTGGCAAAATTATTCCCTAGATAGTGACTTGTTCCACCCTGGATAGCTCGTCCATCCTTTGCCATCACTTCCACCGTATAGGTATCCACAGCTCCAGCAAACTTCTCCATCTCGGATTTACGACCCGCAAAGACAGGAAGCGCAAGCATCTCATTAAAGACCGCTTCATACATATCAAGCATATGCTGTACTTCCTCACGCGCCTCTTCTTCCGTAGCAAAACAGGTATGTCCCTCCTGCCACTGGAACTCACTCCACCTGAGGAAAGGTCGAGGCCGCATCTCCCAACGCACCGTGTTGGCCCATTGGTTGATGCGAAGTGGAAGGTCCTTGTAGCTTTGAATTTCCTCAGCAAAATACTTGGAAATCACCACCTCACTGGTTGGGCGAATAGCGAGCTTGTTTACAAGCTCCTTCCCACCACCATGGGTCACCACCGCAAGCTCTGGCGCAAACCCATCCACGTGATCCGCCTCCCGCTCAATATCCTCCATAGGAATAAAGATGGGGAAGTACATGTTGTCCACACCATCTTCCTCTATGCGCCGAGCCATATCCTGCTTAATCAAATCCCAGATCTTGTACCCATAGGGTTTCACCACGCCACAACCACGAACATCCGAGGGGGCTGAGAGCTCTGCCTCACGGACTACATCAAGGTACCATGCGGAGAAATCCTCCTCCTGTGGGGTGATCACACGCTTCGCCATCGGATCTGGGTAAGAAAAATACGCAGATACTCTACAAGAGGCTACGAGGGAAGAAAAGTGGAAGTGGTGCAATAAGACTCTTCAAAAGTCTATTTGACATTTGTATGTGGGCAATCTAGGAATATCAGGAAAACATAAGGAGGAGATGTATGGATATCATAGATGTCTATGAGGCTGTAAAACAGTGGGACGTGAAAGGGCGTGATCTGGAGGACATGTATCTGGATACTGAGCGGTACATTTTAGACCGGCTTATCCAAATGCAGTCTGCACTGGAAAAAGAGAAAGCAAAGGAAATGGATGCTGCTGTGGTGGAAGTCATTACTGATCCTGAGGATCTAACAGTATTTAGTGGCGTATTGAAGCTTGCATGTTCTTATCACACGACACAAAAAACTTTTGGGTATGAGTATGTCAGACCAGAGGTTCGAGAGGTGTTGAAGCGCATAGATGCCTATAGTGATGGTGGTGCGAAGCGGCTACTGCTAGAGGTGCCAAAGCGCTATGGGGATTTGCAAAAACTTTGTAGCAGGCATAGGCATGAATTCTCCATCGCTCAAAAACAACTAAAAGAAGGGAAAGTATTTAAACAATTTCTGCCAGAAAACACAACAATCCACGATATGATCCGTGAAGCACTGCCCGTGCTCATGGTCACCAACTAGCCCCTTCGGGGGTTTCTTTTTTGTAAAAATATTGTGGAATAGGAAATGAAGCCATAGTATAGGGAAAATAAACAACGAGGAGAACGATTGTGGATAAACATATCAATGTATCAGATCTGATAGGTCTCTATGAGCGAACCTTTAAGGTAAGTGATGATCCAAATCAACATTGGGAGAACAAGGAGGCGGATGATCACTTAGATCATAGCGCAGTCTTGATGCTGTGGACGCAGCAAAGGAAATATCGAGAAAAAGCCCTAGCTTGGATGAAGAAGCATTCGACAACCAAGCAACTGGAGTATGCTCTACGAAAAAACGGTGTGTGGGATCTGCTTCTCACCTTCCTTCAAAAGAAAGATGTTGAGTACAAGGGTATCTACAAAGTTGGTCGAGCATACGTGAATGCTTTAGAGGAACAGATGCAGATCGACCCGTTTGTGATAGCTGCGGATATGGACCTTATACTCGATAGCTTGACACTGAAGGCTGCTTCCTTTGCTGAATGCAAGGGGGTATGGGATTTGTTGGTCGACTACCGAAAGGCACTCATGAAAGGGAGTGATGAAAGAGCGTTTATGTATGAGGCTCTAGAAGACATAGGGGAAGCAGAAGACCGAATGGAAGGACTAGAAAATACTCGCCTAGAAACTGATCCCCTATGTGGGTTAGATAAGGAGGAATTGAAGACCCATGAAGTTCTACATCAGTGCCTGAAAGCTTGTGCCTCTGAGGATGATTTGACGGAGCTATTTCATTTACTTGTAGTGCGAGACAGAATTTTACGTCCATTGTTCGGCACGTTGCTCGAGAAGCTACAGGCCTACGGGACCAATGAGATGAGGGCAGAAATGTTCCTAGAGTACGCGGCAATCATGTCAGAACAAGAAGGAGATAGGCTCCTTGAGGCAATCAAACTGGCTGAAGTTCCATCCATGTTGCTGCTCATACTCGGAGACTCACAAGATGTTCCGGAAAGATTTCTAGAAGAAATCCACAAACATATAAAGAATGATACGCGCATAGCGACGTACCACGCATTGTAATCACAAGAAATACCCGCCACCAAGGCGGGCTTTTTTATACCTTGCTCAATCTCAAAAACCCCCTATAGTAGCCAGGATTTACTGACCCAACCTATGGATATTCGAAATATCGCCATCATTGCCCATGTAGACCATGGGAAAACCACCCTTGTGGATGCACTGCTTACCCAAGGAGGAGCCTTTTCAGCCCACCAGGAAGTGGAGGAGCTTGCTATGGACTCCAACGAGCTTGAAAAGGAGCGTGGTATTACCATCTACTCCAAGCCAGCCTCTATCATGTATGAGGGGACCAAGATCAATATCGTTGATACGCCAGGCCATGCGGACTTCGGATCTGAGGTAGAGCGAATTCTTCGTACGGTTGGCTGTGTACTACTCCTTGTCGATGCCTACGAGGGACCTATGCCGCAGACGAGATTTGTACTGAAAAAGTCTCTAGAGCTTGGACTCAAGCCTATCGTGTTGCTCAATAAGATTGATAAGCCTATGGCGAGGCCAGATGAGGTGCTCAATATGGTATTTGACCTATTCGCAGAACTTGGAGCTGACGATGAGCAGCTTGATTTCCCGTACCTCTACACGATAGGTAAGGATGGAATTGCAAAGAAGACACTGGATGATGATGCAACGGATCTCTCAGCGCTCTTTGACTTAGTGATGGAAAAGGTGCCACTGGCTAATGGAAATGAAGATCAGCCACTCAGGTTCCAGCCTTCCAACCTAGACTATGATAATTATCTAGGACGACTTGCGGTTGGGCGAGTGTTTGACGGTGTGGTAAAGGCCGGGCAGCAGGTGCTGATCAAGAATGCTAAGGGTGAGCTACGAAGAGGAAAGGTTTCGAAACTTATGGTGTACCAAGGAATGAGCCGGGTGGAGGTGCAGGAGGCTTCTGCTGGTGATATTTGTGTCCTTGCGGGTATGCCAGATATTTTCGTTGGAGAGACGATTTGTATGGATGAAGGAGCTGAGCCGCTTCCAGATATCGCGGTGGATCCACCAACGATCTCCATGACCTTCTTGGTGAACTCCTCTCCGTTTGCAGGGCGAGAAGGAAAATTTGTGACAACGCGGCATATCAAGGATAGGCTAGATCGAGAGCTCGAGACCAACGTAGGCTTGCAGGTTGAGCAGGTAGAGGGGCAGGATGCATACAAGGTTTCTGGACGAGGAGAGATGCATATTGCCGTATTGGTAGAGCAGATGCGCCGAGAGGGGTTTGAGCTTTCCGTATCAAAGCCGCAGGTATTGATGCAAGATACTGAGGAGGGAAGAATGGAGCCTTGTGAGTATGCTGTAGTAGAGGTGCCAGATGATTTTGCTGGTACGGTGATCGAAAAGCTTGGAAAACGAAAGGGAACCATGAAGAATATGCAGACGGAAAATGGGGTGACTCGCATGGAGTACGAGATCCCAACGCGAGGACTGCTAGGTTTCCGCTCAGAATTTATTGTAGATACCAAGGGTAATGGAATCCTGACGCACAGCTTTCTGAAGTATGTCCCATACCAGGGAGAAATACAGGGAAGAAATGTTGGGTCTATGATTTCAGGAGTACAAGGAACAACCCTTGCGTACTCTCTTTGGAACCTACAGGATCGAGGACCACTCTTTGTGGGGCCTCAGACAGATGTGTACGAAGGCATGATTATTGGAGAGCATCTCAAAGGGGATGACCTTGTGGTTAATCCGACGAAGGGAAAGCAACTTACCAATGTCCGTGCAAGTGGATCTGATGATGCTGTAACGCTTACACCACACAAGAAAATGACCCTCGAGGAGGCACTCGAGTATATCGAAGACGATGAGTATGTGGAGGTGACGCCTGAAAATATTCGGCTAAGAAAGAAATGGCTCACGGAGAACGAGAGAAAGAGAAATCGAAAGGGATAAGAGAAAACCGCTTCCATCGAAGCGGTTTTTTTGTTGGTCTACACGTCCATTTGTTTTGCGGATCGGTAGGCCTCATAAATATTTGTGGATGAAAACTGGATCCATTGGTTGTAGAAGACAGTTTCTTTTGCAAGCCCTTCCTCAGAGATCACGTCCTTTCCGTGCTCGAGGTAATCCTGAAGGAGTTCTAGCATCTCTTGGTAGGTGGAACGCTGTAGCTCAATCACTTTAAGGTCCGTTTTGCATGGTGCAACGATTGCTTCATGAAGCTCCTGAATCTGCTCAAGGTACTCCTCTGGTGTGGAGGGGGCTCTTGAGAGAAAGGGGAGTTCAAGACTAGTATCATCGGGATCCTGTGGGTCAATCTCTGTAAGTCCCTTCAGCTCTCGGAAGGATGTGAGAATGAGCTGCTGGCGATCCGTAGGTATAAATTCTATTTCCGCTTCGGCAATCTCTTGCGTCTCATCTGCGAAGAGTTGCAAGAGTACGTCGATAGCGGAACTTTGAAGCTCCAGGAGCTCTGTATCAAAGTTTGCTCGCAATTCCATATGAATTTCGAGCTTTGTGGTTGTGGAGCATAGTGATTCCAGCTGCTTTTTTTGCTGGTCGAGCAGTGCAATAAAGTGAGGAAGTACAAATAATGCGTCCTCGATATCCTTGTACTCATCTAGCAAGTCCTGGAGAGTATCCATATGCTCACCCATGAGTTCCGGGCTTGCCTGGCCTTCCTTTTTCACCTGTTCCTTGTAGGCTTCGCTAGCCTTTTCAAACTCCTCCGCAAACTGATGAAGTCGCTCTTCCTTAGATGGGTCCATGGCTGGACTCCTTTCTGTGTATGTTTTAAAACGTTATAAGGGTAGGGTCAAATGCATATATGTCAACCGCCTTGTAAGGAAAACAGGCACTCAGTAAACTACATATAGTATTCATAACACAGAAAAATGAACAGAATGCTACTTGGAGTTCTTGCAAGCAGCGTGCTACTAGCGTCTTGTGGAGGCTCACAAACAACCATGACTTTTGACGGAAGCAATCTTCAGGGCGGAGATAGCTTCAAGGTGTCCTTTGAGACCAGCGCAGGCATCACGGAGACCGCATGGATAGGTATTGTGCCTGCTGGAGCTGCTGAGGCTGAAGCTGAGGCGGATAAGGTAGATTTGGATTATGCCTATGTGGAAGGGAAGGAAGAAGGTGAGGTGACCCTAGATGTGCCACTCTCGGGAGGAGCCTTTGAAGTGCGTTTTTATAGCAGCGATGATCCAAAGCTAGGGCAGCTACTTGCTGCGCAGACCTTTAGTGCCAGCGAGGCTGAGGCGACAGAGATTCCTGGAGACCTTGTGGAGCTTCGTTTGGAAAAGGAAGTATTTGCGCCAGGGGAAATGATAAAGGTAGATATTCTCCTGCCGGAAGCACCTATTCCTGGACTAGATGCGACAGGATGGATAGGAGTAGTTCCCTCAAATATAGAACATGGTTCTGAGGAACTCAACGATCAGCATGATACTACCTTCGAGCGCCTAGCAACACCTAGATCGTCTGCACTAGAATTGCAGGCTCCATCAACACCAGGAAGCTACGATATCAGAGTACATACCTCAGATACTAATGGCGTAGAAGTAGGATTCATCACATTTACGGTAGAAGGAGAGGCTATAGAAGCTACCGATACTATGTCTGATACAAGTGAAGCTTCAGAGGCAGAAGAAGCACTAGAAGATGGTGCAATAGACGAAGCAGATCTAGATATCATGGAAGACCCCTCAAACGAAAACAATTAATAACTATTCATTACTAATTGCATAATTATTAATTGAAAAAAGACCGCTTCGAGAGAAGCGGTCTTTTTACTTTATGCAAGCGGCTCATCATCATCCATGATGCTAGGTGCATCCTCCGCAGGAGCTGTAGTCTCAGCTCTGTCTTCACGAGGAGCGTACTCTCGTCGCTCTCCGTCATCCTCTCGAGGCTGCGCCTCGTTGACCACGAGTTCTCTCTCCATCCACTCGGAACCGTTCATTTCCTCGATGGCTTTTTCACCATCCTCTCGGTTCACAAACTCAATGAAACCAAACCCACGTGAACGAGACTTGTTTTCTCGCTCAAGAATAACAGTAGATCGTCCAACTTCACCGAACTTCTCAAAGTGCTCACGAAGCTGCTTTCCACGTACTGACCATGGAAGGTTTCCCACAAACAATGTAATCATAATCCTAAAACTTAGAGATAAACGTGGACTCGAGTTGCTCCTCCAGTGCGAAGCATCCGTATGGGCGCTATTCACCTAGCCGATCAACCTCATCCTCATGGAATATACCACAAGGAAGCACTATGGGAAGAGAAATGGGACGGTAAAAAAGCTTGATGTTTTCTTATTAATAATTATTATCAATTAGGAATTTATATACGAAAGCATGTATACAGTCGAATCAGCAAGTGAGGTAATGCGTGAGCATGGACAGAGAGTGACGCCCCAAAAGCAGCTTCTCTTTAAAGTGCTCCAAGAGTTTCATGGTCATCCTACTGCTGAGGAGCTCTACGAAGTGGCAAAGGAAGCGTCTCCTACATTGTCACTTGCCACCGTATATAGCAATCTTCGCAGTTTTGTCGTACTTGGTCTCTGCAAGGAGGTGCGTGTTGGGTCCTGTGTCCGTTTTGATAAGGAAACAAGACCTCACCATCATGTGGTAGAGGAAGGAAGTGGCAAGATCGAAGATGTATTCCTTCCTGAGGATGTAGTGGTCCCTGTACCAGAGCATCTCCAGGACAAAGTAAAACGTGTATCTATTACTTATATAACATAAGAACTATGCAAAACATGGAAGGACAACGAGTACCAAGCGTGGTATTCAAGACCAGACAAAACGGAGAGTGGGTAGATGTATCTACCGATGATATCTTCAAAGGAAAGAAGGTAGCAGTATTCTCTCTTCCAGGAGCATTTACACCCACTTGTTCTACCTCTCACGTACCTCGGTACAACGAGTTAGCTGAGGTATTCAAAGAGCACGGGATCGACGATATCGTCTGTGTTTCTGTGAATGATACCTTTGTCATGAACGAGTGGAAGAAGGAGCAGCATGCGGACAAGGTGACATTCCTGCCAGATGGAAACTGTGAGTTTACAGAGGGAATGGGAATGCTTGTGGACAAGGCTGATCTAGGATTTGGAAAGAGGTCATGGAGATACTCTATGATTGTGAACGATGGTGTGATCGAGAAGATGTTTATAGAGCCGGACAAACCAGGAGATCCATATGAGGTATCTGATGCGGACACGATGCTTGATTTCCTTGCGCCTGATGCAAAGAAGCCAGCGTCTATCGCTATCTTCACCAAGCCAGGATGCCCATACTGTGCTCGAGCAAAGGGTATGCTTGAGGATAAGAAGATGGTGTACAACGAGATCGTTGTAGGTGAGGATGTACCACCACGAGTACTTCGAGCAGTAAGCGGTGGAGCAAGTGCACCAGCTATCTTCATGGACGGAGAGTTCATTGGAGGAGCAGACGAGCTTGAAAAGAAACTTGCCTAATATGGCAGAGCACTTTGATATACTTATCATAGGCACCGGCGGTGGGACGAAACTTCGTCCTGCCGCTGATTTGGGTTACAAGGTTGCTATAGTGGAAAAGGATCAACTTGGAGGAACCTGTCTCAATCGAGGGTGTATTCCAAGTAAGATGCTGATTTATCCAAGTGAACTCCTTGAGCAGAGGGAGCACATGGCCAAATATGGTATTGATGTCCCTCAGGAGTTTTCTGTACGTTGGAAGGATTTGGTTGGACGAACCACAGAAACCGTAGCCGCTGATAGTGCCTCCGTAGAAGTAGCCTATGGTAAAAAAGAGAATCTCACCTACATCCACGGTCATGCGAGCTTTGTAGGTCCAAAGGAAGTGGAGGTAGCCGGAAAAAGACTTACAGCGGACAAAATCTATATAGCCACGGGGTCGAGGCCGAATATTCCCCGTATACCAGGCCTAGAAGGCACGCCGCACTGGACGAGTACAAACGCGCTGAGAAGCGAGAGTCAGCCGAAGCATCTTATCGTTATCGGTGGAGGATACATTGCGACGGAGCTCGGGGGCTTCTATCAGCGTATGGGTACCAAGGTTACATACATCGTGCGTAGTGGGATGATCAATGCGGAGGACATGACGATCCGGGGTCTCTTCGAGGAACACATAAGTAGAGTCTCTGATGTGTATCTCGGGACCAAGACCACCGCAGTTTCTCATAAGGATGGCATGTTTACCGTGCTGGGAGAAGGAGCGGATGGTATGACCTGTGAGGTGAGTGGGGATGCTCTACTCGTCGCAACAGGGGTGCGACCCAATAGTGATCAGCTTGGTCTGGAGAACACTGGGGTTACCACGGATAAGCGAGGCTTTATCGAGGTCAACGAATTCATGGAAACAAAGGAACAAGGGGTTTATGCACTCGGAGACGTTGTAGGAACTTACCTGTTCCGTCATAGTGTGAACTTCGAAGGTGAGTATTTGTTTGGACAGCATTTTGGTGATGCAAAGCCTGCGAAGATAAATTACCCACCTATGCCCCACGCAATGTTTACTGTGCCGGAGATAGCAGGAGTTGGTAAGACAGAGGATGAGCTCGTGCAGCAGGGGTGTATCGAAGGAGATGAGTATATTTGTGTGGAGCAGGCCTACAAGGATTCTGCCATGGGTATGGCGATGCTTCCTGAACACGGTCTTGTAAAGCTCCTCGTAGATCCCAATTCGGGGCAACTACTTGGCGCGCACATTCTAGGAGAAAAGGCAGCGGACATGATTCACTACTTCATTCTAGCCATGACGCACAAGCTATCTGTAGAACAGATGCTTGCAATGATTTTTGTGCATCCAGCACTCTCAGAAGTACTGAGAAACGCATTGCGCAAGGCAAAGAAGAGATTGGATGAGCTGCAGTAGAGATACATTGGTATCTCCTTGATCAGGGATACATTCCGAACTACACTCGCTCCAAACAAAAGGAGAGGGTGTATGTTTGGATGGTTGAATAAAAAGAAGTATAAGAAGGTGGAGTATTTACGCATAGCAGCTCATACGGAGATTCCAGTAGAGTTAAAGTGCCGCATGCAATTTGATGGAAGCTTTATGAGACCTCTCTTTGGAAGGAGTGTGTATCTAGAGGTAGCGACAGCGAAAACAAGTCGCTGGACCTATGTACTTGTAAGTAGACGAAATAGTTCCATACTTGTGGAAAAGTTTCGATACCATGTTGTGAGTCATAGCTTGGTATGGGAGGGAAAAGCTGTTGGTAGAGAAGGTGCGATGATTAGAAGGGAGGTCAGCTCATGAACAGCTCTACTAGGCCGGTAATTGCTTCACGTTCTCATCTCCAAATTTCTAAAGTCCATGGCATATCCTGTCGGTGGACTTTTTTTCTAGACAAGAGTAGTCAAAAGCGTTTTGTCGCTCTGAGTCTAGCACTTTCCCTTTTCATTTCCAAAAAACTTCCTAGTATAAGAACGCATTTTTTAGCGTTCTCCATGGAACTTTCTCAGCGCATCAAGGTCATCTTGAAATGGGTCTTTCTTGCACTCATCGTTGTGGCGATTGTGATGACAAGTATTTCTCAAGAGTGGCAGCTCTTAGCCTTTGCTATTGCTGCATTCTTTCTCATGTTTCTTCCAGGGTACTATCAGAGGAAGTTTGATATATCGCTACCCAATGTGTATGAGATTGTGGTCCTTGTCTTTATCTTTGCCTCCCTGTATCTCGGTGAGGTACATGATTTTTACAATATTTTCCCATGGTGGGATACCCTGCTCCATTCCTTCTCTGGAATCATCCTCTTCATCTTCGCCATGTCGATTCTCCTCATCTTGGATGATGCAGATCGAGTCTTTTTCCGCTCGCCTATCTTTGTTGTGATATTTGGACTGAGCGTAGCTATGGGGCTTGGAGGTGTCTGGGAAATTTTCGAGTTCTGGATGGACAATACCTTCGGACTCAACATGCAAAAGGATGGGCTCAACGACACTATGTGGGATCTGGTGTATGATTTGAGTGGGGCAAGCGCTGCGGCATTCTTCGCATACTTTGAGATCAAAAACGAATGGAGGACACGAGTGGTGGAGTATGTAGATAGAAAGTCTGAAAAGAATCGCTTCTTTCGCCTCATGCGCAGAAAAAAACCGTAGAGAAACTCTACGGCAAGTCGGGTAGCAGTTACCCATTTTGAAACCTTACGCAATTGGGGCATAAGGCCAACATTTTGTTTTCTACGAGCCATTCATGCTCCTCTATAGTATAGAGGACATCAAAGCGCTCGCAGTACGTGCATTGCTTAACCGTGAAGCCTGTGTTGCCACAGGTTAAGAGTGGATAGAGCACCGATTTTTCCTGTTCCCAGTGCATGCTATCAAGAGCAACCAAGGATTGGACATGGCTCTTCTGAATAAATCCCAGCTTTTTGGCATTCTTTTTGCGGAGCAAACTGCGGAGCACGGCCATAGCTTCCCCAGAGGGGAATAGCTTTCTCTCGGCGCAAGTCTCACAAACAAACTGCTCATAGCGTTGCCGCTCTTCATGGGTAACAACTCGCTGCTGTCCACAAGAACATGACACAACCATGAAGCCATAGGCTTCTCCCTCAGACAGAAAGAATTCTGACTGGGAACCATGTAAGGCTGGCAAGTAGGTCACCTGCCGAATTTTGTCTGGAGTAACCGAGGTGATTTCTCCTTGCTCAAGTAAACGGACGAAGCGCACGTATCCCTCTCTTGATAGTCTCATAGTGATCTCCTTTTTCCCTTGTATTTGATTTTATAATATAACCTTTTTTATAATTGTCAATTCTACCTAAAACGGCCACTGCAAACCCAGAGCAGAAAGCGTAGTAGCCGTCCCTACAAACCCTGTAAGGAGCACAATACTAAAGAACATAAGCCTAAGCCGCCGACTTTCAAACAGCAGGCTAATACCTCCAAGCACGAGACAAAGCTCGAAGAACAGGCTGGCAAGATCCGTACGATTCCCTGCCTCTTCACTCACCATTGCCATGGCTGCAAACTCCTTAGCACCAATCACCTTTCCAAGTTCGCCATCCACATCCTGTGCCCAGTCTTCTTCTGGGATATGCGCAGACCCTTCCAAAATCTCATGCTTCTCCGCATCATATCGGTCGATGCGCATGAGCAATGCGGTCTTCCCGTTGATAATATTCTCAGATGCCTCTGGGGATACGGTTTCCGTGAGCAAGAGAGCATCGAGAAGTTCCACTTGCCCCTCGAGCGCCGTCTGCTTGATACTCTTTGCATTATACCAAGAAAGTGCAGAAGCCTCCTCGTTGATCAGTCGAAGCTCTCCCTTGTCGTACTCACCGGAAGCCATGTTGTTGATGGCAAAGATCGCCGTAAACACCGCGATGGTAATACCTATGAGTGTCTCAAAATGAGGGAAACGAGAGGTGTCCATAATCTGTAGTTAGCAAGTAACACCAGTAAGTGGAATGCCAGAGATAGAAAGTTCAAAGCCAGAGCCAAGGAGGCGAAGCGCGGGCTCTCGATAGAGCAGTGAGCTGTGCAGTAATATACCATGCATTCCAGAATCCTCAGAGAGCTTCGATGCTATATTCAGAGGGTTTCCAGCAATATCTCGACCTCCATCATCTAGGGGAAAGACAAAGACCTCTCCATAGGCAATTCCTACATGGAGTGGGAAGTTGTGAGCGGCCATAGTACGCTGCAGTGTTCGAGCATAGCTGAGGCTTTGTAGGGCATCCTCAAAGAGCACGATACCTAGTGATCCTGAAGATTTAACCACATCTCCTCCAAAGTCATCCGCCGCTTCCTGGACAAGACTTTGTACCTGCAGGTACCTGGTGAATTTCTCAAGCAGTGGCCCCTTCTCCTCGTGTGGTATCCAAAGCACCACTACAGCTCGGTCCATAGAGTACCGAGAAAAGGAAAGCGTCTCGAGATCCTCAAGGGAGCTAGAGCGAAGTGTTTCAAAGAAGCCTCGATCAAAAGGGGTGGGGTAGTGTATATCGTCACTGGTTTTCAAGGGCGCAAGCTTCGGCCCATCCGTGATACTTAAAAACATGCCATGGTCACCCAGATCCACTCGCTGCTTCGCGTCCTTCACAAGGTCCATATCACAAGACTCTGCAAACTCCTGAGTAAAGAGAAGCTCACCACCATCGGACTCATTTTCTGTAATCTCCTCTATCAAATCCGCCTCCGCTCCATAGAGGCCTCCACCGATATGATACGTCTCCGCATAGTGCATCCCGATACCCACCTGAAGAGGAAGTGTCTCCTTTTCCGCTTGGAATGCAAGCATCTGCTGCAGTACATGGGAGGCTGGTATCGAGTCGTCGAAGAACATCTGCGTATTATCAGCAGCCCAAACTCCTACTGCTTGTCCTCCGATCGCCTTTCCCAGAGCATGGATTTTTTCCTTTGGCTCAGATACAAGTTTCATCACCTGCGCAAGCGTGTATTTCTGCGTCAGCTTGGAAAGTCCTGAGGAATCACTACTAAGAAGTACCCCTTTCCGTAGATATGGAGAGAGAAGCTTCTCATGCTTTTCAAAGGACTGATGTCCCACGTTCCACTGAATAATCGCTTCCGTTGGAAGTGCCCCAGCTATGTCAAAGCGAAGGTCAGCCAGTGCCGCAGAATATTTCCGCATAGGGACGTAGGGTAAAATTGGTAGCCTCAGTCTAGCTCTGGGGCGGTGATTTTCAAGGCGAAGAAACAATTTTTGAAAAAAGTGAAAGAAGAGGTGGGAGATCTGCGTACTAACTTCTGACGTCACTCATAATCAATTAATCAAACCATATGAAACGTAAAGTATTAGCAACGCTCCTTATAGGATCAGTTCTCGGGACAGGAGTTGCAACCGTATCTGCGAGCACACTAAGTACCGAAGATATTGAGGCACTCAAGGAGGCAAGGCTAAGTGGAGACAACGAAACAGCACTAGCAATCTTGGAGCGAAATGGAATTGATAGACTCTCACCAGGTATGCGTGGAGAGAAGAAAGGTCTTAGGGCTCAGGGCTTAGGTCTTAGGTCGGGGGAGATGGAGAGGCCTGATCTCTCGGAGCTCTCAGATGAGGATAAGGAAGCGCTCAAAGCAGCGCATGAATCCTTTGATCGAGAGGCTGCAGGAGCCATTCTAGAGAAGTATGGCATCGAGATGCCAGAGCTTCCGGAAGGAGCGCCAGATCTCTCCGTGCTCTCAGATGAGGATAAGGCAGCGCTGAGAATTGCGAGGGAAGCAAAGGATCATGAGGCTGCAGAAGCTATCCTAGAAAAGTACGATATCGAAATGCCAGAGCGCTACGAGCATCGAGGAAAATTTAAGGCAAATCTAGAAGCCCTCTCAGAGGAGGATAAGGAGGCGCTCAAGGAAGCGCACGAAGCAGGAGATCATGATGAGGTAGATGCCATCCTGGATAAATATGGAATTGAAAAGCCTGAAATGCATAATCGTGGAGAAGGGCGATTTATCCCAAAGGAGCGCTTTGAAGCACTACGGGATGCGGTAAACAATGGTGATATGGATGCGGCCCGAAGCATCTTTGCAGAATTAGACCAGTAGTATCGATTGATACGAGTAAGACATAAAGCAGAAAGCCAGTACGCGTTGGGGGCGCGTGCTGGTTTTTTTATGCACTAGTATCGTATCTCTTTCGCATCTCTGCCACAGAGTCCTTGATAAGTGTTGAGAGTACCTTTGTATCAATATCTGCAAGCTTGTTGATGTAGAGACAGCTCCCCTTGCTCACCTTATGCTTCCCTAGCTTTGATAGTTGGTCTTCGTATGCGCCAAATCCAGGCATGATATAGATACTTATATTCGACTTACGTGGAGAAAAACCCGTAAGTGGCCAATCCCCCTCCTGCGTGCTTCGATCAGACTTGTAGTGGTACGATCCAAAACCAATGATACTGTCCCCCCACATAGAAGCCTTAAGCCCTGTGACCTCTTCAAAGAGCTGTAGTAGCTTCAAACTATCCTC
Source organism: bacterium (assembly GCA_030430105.1). The sequence goes on from JAUIFW010000003.1 coordinate 15,399, forward strand.
ACGCTTTTGCTCGGATTCAACACTATTGATAAAGTTCGAAACAGATGCGCTGTTTCTTTGCGTCTTGAGTTCAGCCATAGATTTGGTGGACAGGGGATACTATGATACAACATAAAGAGAAACTATCCTCTTGTGAATACCATGATCATCCTAACCTCAAAGAACCCAAGTAAACTCAGGCGATATCAAAGTCTTTTTACACCACACAATATGGAAGTGGTGGGGCTCCCAGAACAGTTGCAGCAGATGGAGGTTGCTGAAACAGGCGTGGTGGCTATGGAGAATGCTCATATCAAAAGAGATGCATACGGGGCATGTTTGGAGCAGGGTATTGTCCTTGCGGTAGATGACGCGTGTCATACGAACTTCCTTCCAGAAAACATGCAGCCAGGGGTCTTCGTGAGGCGCCTAACGGGAGCAAGAGAGTTATCTGACCCTGAAGTACTAAATTTTTGGAAGCAGGTATTTGAGACCTCGGATGTGGAAGAAAAAACTTTCACCTGGACCTTTGCATTGGCATGGCGGGATCTGACTACAGGGAATGAAGGAGAGTACACGATAACCAGAACAGACAAAGTAGCAGAGCGGTTTTCAGAAGTGGTGCATCCTGGCTATCCCATGTCGAGCTTCCTTCAATATGAGGGAGAAGTGAGACCGGTCTCAGAACTTTCCAAAGAGGAGCTTTGGGATCATGAGAGGATGCAGTTTGAAGGGTTTGTGGAAAACTTCTTGGAATGGCAAAAGCAAAACAAGGAAGAAAACGCTGTACAAAGAACAAGGAGTCTCTAGAACTCATGCTATTTTCAATAGGAGTACACCCAAGTTCCATTGGGTGTTTGTTCTGATTCCACTATCATTCTAATGAATTCCTTGAAGTTACTGTATGCTAGCTGTTGTATCCAATACTCACCTCTACAAGAACCTCTCGTACCTAGGTATCCAAAAAGGAGACATGATAGTCCTACTTGAGGATATCCACCAAGGCGTCCCACTTCGCTACCACACCCATAAGATCGTGCTGTTGAAGGCAGCGATACGGGAGTATGAAAAATACCTCGAGCATGAGGGGTATACCGTGAAGCGTATTGGTACGCAATCAAAGAAGGGGCAAGAGGAGCTGCGAGCCATACTTGGAGACAAGGACGTGAAGGAAGTGGCTATGCCATGCATTGAGGATGAGGTGTATAGAAAAGAACTCGCAGAACTATGTAGGTCCTGCGAGGTAACAATACAGTGGAAGCAAACACCGGCATTTCTCACAACAGTAAAGGAATTCCGTGATTTCCTAGGAGAGTACGAGGAGATCAAGATGCAGTACTTTTATATCTGGCAAAGAAAGCGCTTAAACTTGTTGCTAGAGCCAGATGGTTCCCCTTGTGGAGGGAAGTGGAGCTATGATGCGGACAATAGGAAAAAGCTACCCAAGGGCACTCCCCTTGAACCACTTCCCACGCAGAGTTACTCAAGTATCACCAAGCAAGTCATAGAGGAGGTGGCAAAGGAGTATCCTGACTACCCAGGCGATCCAAGCAGCTTCTACCTGCCTACCACCTTTGAGGCTGCAGAGGAGTGGCTAGAGGATTTTTTGAGGCGTAGGTTTGCAAACTTTGGTCCCTATGAGGACGCCATCGAGATGCACGAGCCCTTTCTCTTTCATTCCTTGTTGTCTCCGATCATCAACATAGGCTTACTCACTCCAAAACAAGTGATCGATCAAGCGATCACGTATGCAGAAACACACGAAGTACCTATGCAGAGCCTGGAAGGCTTTGTGCGGCAAGTGATAGGCTGGCGGGAGTTCCTCAGAGGAATCTATCACACACAAGAGGAGAGAAAGAATTTCTTCACGCACTCGCGCAAATTGACCCCTGCGTGGTATGAAGGAAATACTGGCATACTTCCTCTAGATACCGTGATAAAGCGCGTGATGAAGTATGGGTATGCCCATCACATCGAGCGCCTCATGGTCCTCAGCAATATGATGGTACTCTGTGAGATCGATCCTGAGGATGTATACCGTTGGTTCATGGAGCTCTTTGTGGACGCGTATGACTGGGTAATGGTACCCAATGTCTTTGGTATGGGGCAGTTCGCTGATGGCGGTGTCTACGCGACCAAACCATACATCAGCGGCTCCAACTATATTCGCAAGATGAGCCATTTCCCCAAGGGAGAGTGGGAAGATGTTTGGGATGGGTTGTACTGGAGATTTGTGAAGAAGCACAGGACCTTCTTTGAGACGCAGGCACGTTCCAAAATGATGGTGAAGCATCTCGATACCATGGATCAGGAGAGATTAAAGAGAATCCTGGCGCTTGCGGAGGAGTGTATAGAGAGGATAACGGCCTAAATACTGGATAAAACGGCATATATATGGTAGTATAAGTAGATAGACATTATAGTTGTATGACCGTTCTCGGCTTTCTCAATCCTGGTAAACTCAAGCATCTGACTCACGATGTTAGTGGGCTGCTTCGTAGCAGACTTTGGGCGCAGGTGTTAGTGGGTATGATACTGGGTATTGGGATGGGAATGCTCCTTGGTCGTTCTACAGGTGTGATCCATGGGGATACTCTGGAGGCAATTAGTAATTGGCTATCTTTGCCTGGTCATCTCTTCTTGACCATCGTGCAGATGGTGATGGTGCCGCTCGTAGTCGCCTCTATTATCACGGGAATGACGAGTAGCGGCTCCATGCAAAAGGTGCGTAACCTTGGAATTTCGGCAGGAATCTATTTTATCTGTACGACATCCATTGCCATCAGTATTGGGATCGGGATGGCGCTGCTGTTACAGCCAGGGCAGTTTGTGGATACGGGCTTGCTCCAGTCGGAGCTGGGAACCATCCAGACCACGGAGGCGTCCCAGGCCAATGGAATCGATTGGGCGACCATGCCTAACGCCATCGTGACGCTGATACCCGTCAATCCTATCAGCTCCATGGTAAACAATGAGATGATGCAAGTGGTCCTTTTCTCGATTCTGCTCGGGATTGCGCTCCTAGCTATTCCAAGTTTTCGCTCCAGAGCACTCGTAGACTTCTTTCAATCTGTGCAGGCGGTTTCCCTAAAAATTGTGAGTTGGGCGATGAAGCTAGCGCCGATTGCGGTCTTTGGTCTGCTTGCACAGATCACACTCAAGACAGGGCTTCAGACCTTGGCGGGAATGAGCATGTACATGCTGACCGTTATTCTAGGATTGATGGTGCTGTACGTTGTCTATCTTCTTCTCGTATGGCTACTTGGACGAACTAATCCATGGACCTTTATCAAGGCAGCGAGAAATCCTCAGTTACTTGCCTTTAGTACATCGAGTTCTGCCGCGGTGATGCCGGTCACCATTGAATCAGCGGAAAAGGAGCTTGGGGTAAAGGAAGAAGATGCAAACTTTATCATCCCTTTGGGAGCGACTATCAATATGGATGGTACCGCTCTATATCAAGGGGTTGCTACCGTATTCCTTGCCCAGGTATTTGGGGTGGATTTGACACTGAGTAGTATGGTGCTCGTCCTCTTGGCTTCGGTTGGGGCTTCGATAGGTACGCCTTCCACTCCTGGAGTGGGTATCATCATTCTTTCTACGGTGCTTGCGACGGTGGGAATTCCTCCTGCTGGTATCGCGCTTATCATTGGAGTGGATAGGATCTTGGATATGTGTCGAACCATTCTCAATGTTTCGGGTGACTTAGTCGCCAGCGTGGTGGTACCGAGGCTTATTGGTGAAAAGAAACAGTTTAAGGATAAGGTGGCGGAAGCAGTAAGTGGGTAGATTGACAGGAATAGTCAAAGGGTTACAATTGGCTTGCCTAATTACATTGGATGAGAAATTCTCATAGAAACCTCGTACAGATCATCGCTTTACCGCGACCACCTGCCCCCATACTGAGTGCGCAGGTGCTTTGACGTAGATCAAAGAGAGCAATGTAAGCCCGTTGTAAGAAAAACCTCCGCACTCAGGGGGCTTTTTTGATATCTTAGAATAAACTATATGAAACATATTGAACGAGTTGGGGTGATTGGAGCGGGAGGAACAATGGGGAAGGCATTGTCACAAAGTCTGGTGAGGCAGGGGTATGAGGTCCTTGGGTGTGGGGCAAGGGAGGAGCAAAGAGAGAGTATATGTATGGTGGCGCACGCGTTTACAACAGATATACATGAAACCTTAGAAAACAGTGATGCAGCTATCCTAGCCGTGAAGCCACAGGTGTTTCGAACACTATCTATCGAGGGAAAAGATACCTGGGATACGCTGATTGTATCCGTTATGGCAGGTATAACCATTGAGTCTATTCGTGCGGCATGTAGGCAAAAGCGTATTATCAGGGCTATGCCAAACCTTGCTATAACGCAAGGGGCAGGTGTTACAAGTTGGATTGCAAATGAGGATTGTGGGGAAAGTGAAAAGACATGGATGACTGAGATCCTAGAGGAGTTAGGTATGCAAATTGAACTACCAAGCGAAGAAATATTTCATGGTATGACAGCAATAACAGGTTCAGGGCCAGGAATCATAGCCTCATTGCTCGAGGGGGCTTATGGAAAGGTCTTAGAAGGGGATATTGAGAATGAGGAGCTGCTATGGCAAGTGTTGAAAGGAATGGTAGTCTTACATGAGGAAGAGGGGCTTACTTTTAGGGAAATGGCAGAGAAGGTTGCATCAAAGGGAGGAACTACGGAGGCAGGAATAGACTATCTACATGCCCATGGAAGTAGGGAGCAGATTGGTGAAGCATTTGCTGCGGCAAAGCAAAGGTCTATGGAGTTGGCTCGGGGGGAGTAAGTACATAAGCCTCCTTTATACGCGCTGCTTTGAAGACACATCCCAGAGCACATTAAACACGGCTCTCAGTGTAAATGCCAAATTTGGCGAGTAGATGAGGCAGGAGGATTCCTCGTTCATAGATGAGATAATACCCACGTGGTCGCCATACACGTAGATGGCTGACTGGAGTGAAACATGAGGGGGAAGATAACGGATTTCTCGAAGATATTTCTCCTCTTCATCAAAAATAGGGGTGATGTGCGCCGTGTCTGCCTGGGTGCGGAGGGATCGCGAGCGAATTCCTCGGTAGACTCGGCGTCGTACCCACTCATGGATATACCGTTTCTCCATAGCTCGGTAAATGACCTCCGGTGAAGAGATGTGCAAGTACTCCTTGGGAGCTCGCTTCAAAATATCATCAAAGATCTCTCTAGCTGCATGCTTCCCCGCGTAGAGCTGCACAAAAGGCTGTTTCCCTTCATCCGCATAGGTTGCAAGAAAGTCAGGCAGTAATTCTTTGAGCTGCCTTTTATGATTGTTTACTTTTTTATACAGCTCCTTTGGGTGGAGAGGGACGTACAGCTTGCGCTTCCCCTCATGGATCTCATGAAGGTATCCCTGCTCCACAAGAATACGCAAGTTATCATAAATAGCAGTTCTACTAAGGCCAGTAGCCTCAGCTAAATCCTTTGCCTTAGCTTCTCCATGAGAAAGCGCTGTAAGGTATACCTTGGCACGTTGCTCTTCAAGTCCTGAGTCTAGGAGCCAGGTGAGAAGGTTTGGGTTAAAACTTTTCAAAATAATTTGAATAATTTATACAAAAAATTTGAATCCTACATTAGTATTATACAGCATACTAAGTAAATATTCAAAAAAAATTCACGATATAAATATACATCCTATGATCCAATTGTTTCATAACACAAATAAAAACCCAGGAGGTACCAACTATGAAACACGCAGCAGGAGTATTGATTACAAAGGGTCCAAGAGTCTTGGCCTTTCGTCGTCTGGACAAGGATGGAGTGGCTCTGCCCTGTGGTATGGTCCGCGAAGGCGAGACTATAGCGGAAGCGGCGGTACGTAAGGCAAAGGAGGAAACAGGCTTGGATGTTCGTTTGCTCACGGAAGAGGAGGGCGGTGCAGGTCCCTTCACTGGCTTTGATACGGTAGGAAAAACCATGGTCACCATCTACCGTGCAATCATTGAGGGAGGAGAGCTTCTTGAGGTGGTCAATGGAAAAGGCTTTCCGGTCTGGACGAGTCAGGCGGAGGTCGCTCGCGGTCCCTACTGGCACTTCAACAAGCGGTTGCTTCGTCATTTTGGCATCAAGCCACCGCTCACTGGTCGGTTTCACTCGCACATTACCTTCGAGGCGCCCTCGCACGAGATCGCAAAGCGGGCCGCGGTGTTAACGGGTGGGAAGCTCACGGTTATTGATCTGCAAAGCTTGGACAAGGAGCCTGACGAATGGCTAGTGACTCATCACTACATGACAGGTAGTCGTGGACTAGAAGATCACTATGATATCGAGATGAAGATGCTCGCTCACGCGAAGCAGCTTCACGGCTCAGGCTTCCCCGTGCTTCGCACGAAGCTCGAGCTGGAGATCCTCGATCACCATAGTGGCTATCATCAGCTGGTGGACGCGCTGGACTCCATCTACACGGAAGTGCACGTAAAGTGCATAGTGAAGAAGGAGCTGCGCGACAACTTGGTAGCCTTTGCCCGGGAGCAAGGATGGCACCCGAGTAGAAACCCCTTTGATCAAACGGACGATGGCCGCGTCGTGCAGTTTATCAACCTCCGGAAATACGGAAACATTTCCTTGAGTGCGTTTGACGCGGAGGTGGATCGTATGATTCCCCTCGCGCTAGAGATCGCAGACTACGTCAAGGAGGTGAAGTATGAGACAGCAGTGCACGATACCGATAGCGGTACGGAGCGCAGCTGGTAAGACAAACACTCCAGGGAAACATCTCTGGAGATCGGGCCACTCAAGTGGGTGGCCCACCCAATAAAAAAATAGGAGTTTTACAAATGCAGGACACAAAATTGCCAGAATTTATTCAGGCACGGCGAGTGGGATATCAGATGGTGGAGCACGGAGGAAAAAGCTATGTCGCGTACATACTCAAGGTTTTTGAGACGGATGCAGTCCAGCTCTTTGTGGGGGCAGATGGAGACCATTACTTCATCTCTGAGAAGGTGCCGAAGCTATATCGTGAGCCACAGCTCTTACATGAGATCGTAGAGCATACGGAACTCAAGGGTATGGTGGGACGCTGCAAGGAAGCGGCCAAGATAGAGCTTGGGAATATCCCAAAGGAAGATCTAATCTGCTACCTTTCCTATCGCATCCAGCTCTTCGATAAGCTGATCGAGGTGCATGCGCTGTCTGATCCGGAGCGTGCTGAGGAAATGCGGAAGACACAGGCGCACTACATTGAAATGAGGGATACGGTAAAATAAAAAGTCGGAGGAGCTGGATGGCTCCTCCTTTTTTGAAGTAACTTGAAGTTATAGGTAGCGAGCTTTCATTTTTTGCACTTTTATGATGAGCTGCCTCACAGAATCCACAAGCTCCAAGGAGAGCGCCTCTTCAAAGCTAAACCAGTCATGTGTATCAAACTCATCATTGGTTTTGAGCTTTGCTATTTCTTCTTCTGACGCTTGGGCAATAAAATCATAGAAGTAGAAGCGAACATGCTCCTTATGAAAATCCTTTGACGGCTCCTTTATCTTTTCTCCCACTAATTGGAGTTCAGTAATAGTAATATTCAACTCTTCCTGTATCTCGCGTATAAATCCAGCCTCTGGTGTTTCCTCTGGTAAGAGTTCTCCGCCTGGCACTACCCATGCATGCCACTTATGACTTTTCCCCAAAAAGAATTTCCCAGATGGATCAAATACTAGTCCACCCGCTACTCGCTTGTCTCGAGTTTCCATTTCCATGGTTAACAATGTAGACTGAGTATACAGTACCTTCCTCGATTACGCAGCACGAAGGCGTAGCTGACTTACGATTCACAAATGATTGATGCTTCTAAAACATGGAAGATTCCAGAAGAAAACTCAGATTTTTATTGGCGTATACAATTTAAAGATGGCTATCTCCTCTGGGAACGCCTAACAGATGAATTGCCTGGAGAACACTTCAAGGCACATGACCTCAGGCAATTTGGAGGCTATGCATCTGAGGAACAGAGTTATGGAGAGTTTCTAGAGAGTCCCTTTCGAGCACTGCCTGAACAAATAGAAAGGGATATACGAGATGCTTTGCAGAGAGCTTCGAAGGAGGAAATGCGTGAGTCACAGGAAGCAAAGGACGCCGTTGAGCGTTACTATTGGGTTCCTGTGGA
>JAUIFW010000078.1 GCA_030430105.1 bacterium
TTCTTACAAGCACTCCCTATGACTGCGAATACCTCAGGTAGAAGCTGATCGAGCTTTTCCTGATACTTTTTGTGTAGCTTCTCCTTTGCTGTCTCAAACCTTTCCTTGAGCTGCTTCTTCTTTTCCTTGTCGAGACTTGCCTCCTCTGTATACATCGCCTCCTCTGCCTTTTCCATTGCTTCCCTCTGAGGCTTCACAAAGGCTTGAATCTCCTCCTTGAAGGCTGGGATCTTTGCCTTGAGCTCTGTTTCTGAAAGCTGGTCAAACTGCTGCTCCAGCTCTCGTATCTGCTTTACTCGCTTGCGTAGTTTCTTTACCTCCTTTTCGTTGGGGTCTCCGAGCAATTTTTGTAACACGTTATTCGTTTACCTGTAAACAGGTGCCATTGTACTCCTCGAGGACAAAAGGACAACGGAAGTCCCCGGCTGTCACTTCACAACATTAAAAAGTGCAGTACAATACTATTCGAATATTACCTATCATCGTTATGGATCAATTTCTCTCACTTACGCGCAACTTCATGGATGGGAATATGTCCCTTGAGGATTACAAGGATCAGGCCATGAAACATTACTTCAATACGGGACTCTACGACCAGCTAAGTGGTGATGAGCAGGATGATATGGAGCACCTCATTATGGCGATCAATGTGGCCACTGGAGACATCGAGGATCTTGAGCCTGAGCAGAGCGTGGGGGCGATATCTGAGGAGAGCTTGCGGGCGGTGATTGAGAGACAATTCCCGGAGCTCTAGCGCAAGCGCTAGAGCAAGATGATAAATCTCAAATTACAGATTTCAAATCACAAATTGCAGTGTGAACACAATCCATTTGATATCTGAGATTTGAAATTTGTCATTTGGGCGACGGAACGTCGCCTTAAAAGATTTCTCCCGAAAGTCCTCCCCTCTCAAAATTGAAGTCCCCTGTATCGCCTGCGTAAAGCTGCCAAGCGAGTACAAAGTAGAGTGCTACCACGATGAAAAACCCTGTGGTGAGAAAAAACGCCCAGTACATGGTCCTCGAAAAGGGGCGAAGCCTGTTCATACCCGAAAGTTGCCGCCAGATAAGCACCGCTAAAATGCCCCAGAGCATGGTGACGAGTAGCCAGATGATCCCTAGGGCAAGTTGCATAGCGGTATATTACAAAGTTTCTATTCCTACTGTAACCTTGGACTCTCCAAGTTCAAGGCTTTTGTGCTGCTCAGGAATATCTCCAGAGAATGCAATTTCTTCTGCAAGAGTCTCTCCTTGGATAAAGTCACCGTGATTCGTAAGCATTGACTGCATATCCTGTTTAAGATCACCAGAAACGGTAATTCTGATACGATCAGCCACATCGAGATCCGCTTGTTTTCTCAGATCCTGCACTACACGAATGAAGTCTCGTGCCATTCCCTCTTCCAGAAGCTCTGGAGTAAGGGTCACATCGAGTGCTACAACCATTCCAGCTTCACTCTCCGAGCTCTGTCCTTCGCCAGACTCATACCCCACTTCCACCTCGTGCGGCTCAAGGATATGATCAAGCACCTTCACGCTTCCATCAGGAAGCTGCTCAAAGTTTCCAGCTTTTGCCTCTCGGATCACCTCTTGCACACTGCGGCCAAGCCTTGGTCCAAGTACCTTTGCATTTGGTTTAGCCACCGGCCTACCAAGTAGAGTTGGATCCTCCGCAAACGCTACTTCCTTTACATTAAGCTCCTCCATGATCACCTCTAGCTGATCGGATAGTTCCTCCTCCTTATGTCCATCTGGCAATGCTACCTCTACTTTGGAAAGCGGCTGACGCACCTTGATGCGCTCCTTAGCACGGATGGCATGTCCAAGCTTCACGACTCTTCGTGTAAGCTCCATCTGCTCATGCACCGCTTCATCCTGTACTTCCTTGGAAAGCTCCTCAAATACCTCAAGGTGCACAGATTCTTCCCCTGTAAGCCCCTTGTATACTTCCTCAGAGATAAATGGACAAACGGGAGCCAGCATCTTGGTAAATCTGATTAACACCTCATGGAGTGTGGAGTACGCCGCATTCTTATCGCCATCGTTTTCACTCTTCCAAAATCTCCTTCGAGACCTTCGAATATACCAATTAGTCAGAGAATCCATAAAGCTCTCGACCACCCTTGTAGTTTCTTGCAAATCATAGGCTTCCATGGCCGCATGATACGCTTCCTCCTTATGCGCAAGCTCCGTGAGAATCCACTGATCTAGCTTGTGCGATACCACACCTAGATCCTTATCCTCCAGTGCCCATTCATCCACCTCTGCATAGGTCGCAAAGAAGCTATACGCATTCCAGAGTGGAAGAAGCACCCTCTTCACCACCTCTTCCACACCTCGCTCTGAGAAGCGTAGGTCCTCGATCTTCACCGCTGGAGAGTTCATGAGGTAGAAACGCAGTGCGTCTGCTCCGTACGCATTAAAAATATGTGTTGGATCAGGGTAGTTCTTGAGTCGCTTTGACATTTTCTTTCCATCTTCCGCAAGAATGATTCCATTGACGATCACATTCTTGAATGCAGGCTGATACATACCAAGTCCTGACTTCCCGTCGCTGAGCGCAGTTGCTAGAACCATGAGCGTATAAAACCACCCTCTTGTCTGATCCGCTCCCTCGGCGATAAAGTCTGCAGGGAAGTTTTTCTTGGTCTTATCCTTGTTTTCAAAGGGGAAGTGATTCTGTGCGTACGGCATGGAGCCTGATTCAAACCAACAGTCGAAAATCTCGGGGATACGGTAGAGCTCTCCTTTCCCTTGTTTTGATGGAAGGGTTAGCCCATCCACGTGATGCTTATGCAGATCAAATTCCCTTTGTGTGAGCGAATCGATATAAAGCGCCTTTCCTGCACCTGTTGGAAGGGTGTGGAGTGCGCCCAGTTTTTCCCTGGAATACTCTCGAAGCATGAACTCCAAGGTTTTAAGTACTGCACCATGCGAGACTACTACGATGGTTTTACCCTCGTGCCCGCGAATGAGCTTCTCTACAAAAGGTTGTAGGCGCTTTTCCAAATCCTCATAAGACTCTGCACCCTCGCAGCGTGGCGTCACAAATCGCTCCTCGCCTGGCATAGCCTTCCACTTGCGGATCTGTTCCACGACCTCCTCTGTGCGTGTATCCTTTCCTTCGAATACCCCAAAATTCATTTCACACAGTGCTTCCTCTACTTGAAGTTCTGGAGAGCTAGATACGGACTCCTTCACTACCTCTGCGGTCTCCGTGGTTCTGATCAACGGAGAATGCATGATGATATCAGCGTCCTTGATTGTCTCCTTCGCAAACTCAGCAACCTGGCGCTTTCCTTCCTCCGTAAGATGAAACTTCTCTCTACTGTCAGACCAGAGATGATCCACATTATGCTCTCCCTCACCATGGCGCATGAGTACAACCTTGGTAAAGCGGTCCTTCCGCGCTTGATAGAGCTCCTCGATACTTCCTATCACCTTGATCTCTTCTCCGTCCTCACTTCTCCATATAGGAAGTGGCGTTCCCCAGAAGCGGTTTCTGGAAATTGCCCAGTCCCTTGCGTTTTCTAGCCACTTACCAAATCGCCCCTCCTTTACATGCTCCGGCATCCAATTGACCTTCTTATTGTTGTCTATGAGATCCTGCTTGATGGCCGTAACACGTACAAACCAGGTTTCTATAGGCTTGTAAATAAGTGGTGTATCCGTACGCCAACAATGTGGATAGCTATGGTTAATCGTTTCCTGCTTCACCAAAACGAGCTTTTCTTTGAGCATCTTGATGATGTCTTTGTTTGCATCAAACACCACTTGCCCCTGGAAGTCTGAGACCTCCTGCGTAAAGGTTCCATCCTCATGGATAGGATCAACAATCTCGATACCGTTTTCCTGAAGGATAGCGAAGTCCTCTTCTCCATACGGAGCGAGATGCACGATTCCTGTACCATCTGATGTGGTCACGTAGTCTGCAGTGGTTACTTGGAACGCACCCTCCGTAGCCTTGTGCGCGAAGTATGGAAATAGCGGCTCATAGGTCACTCCCGAAAGCTGCTCACCTGAGTACTCATCGAGAACTACGTAGCTTGGTTCCTCTCCTTCTTCTACCTTGTAATACCGCTCCAAGGCTTCCTTACCAAGCACATATCGCTCCCCAGATTCCTT
>JAUIFW010000079.1 GCA_030430105.1 bacterium
CGCAAGCTTTTTTGCAGTCTGCACTAAGTGGAAGAGGAGTTCAGCATCTTCTGTTTCAAAAGCCGCAGCACTTAGAATGTATTTGTTTGGAATGACAAGAAAGTGCACCTCGGCAGCTGGATTGATATCGTGAATCCCTATGCAGAGGTTGTCTTCGTAAAACACATTCTCTGAAGGTAGCTCTCCATCAATAATCTTGGAAAAAATATTATCAGGCTGCTTTTCCACGGGAGAGTACGGTTATGTCAGATAAAGGATGCATCTCTGGGCGGACACCTTCTTCATTGTCAAAGGCAACACGCACCATCTGGTCAAGGATAGATCGACCAATCACAATACCTTCGCGATTAGTGCCGTTGATTCCCACCTTAGCCTTCATACGAGGAAATTTCTTTGCAAGTTCCTCGTAGTGATAGAGCTCGTAGTTGAGACAGCACTTGAGTTTGCCACAGAGTCCTGTGAGCTTGTCTCGGTCTCTGGAGTACAGGTCCTGCCCTCGGATTGCTGTCATAGTGACAGGAAGCCTGTCTCGCAAGAAGGTGCTGCAGCAAAGCTTTCGGCCACAAGAGCCACAGCCGTCAGAGACAGCAGCGCGCTCTCGATCGCCAATCTGCTTTAAGAAAATTTTCCTTTTATGCTTGCTCGCGAGGTCCTTCACGAGTTCTCTGAAGTCCACCCGTTCCTCCGCAGCAAACAAGAAGTCTGCAAATTTCCCATCAAAGGAGATAAACACACTCACTGGCTTCATATCCAACTTGTGCTTGAGGACCTTTTTCACAAAGTCTGAAAAGGCCTGCTCTTCTTCCTTTTGCCGATCCGCGATCACTCTGAGGTCCTTTTCTTCTGCTTTTCGGACTAACTCTGGAGGGTTTGCTTCCGCCGTCTCCATATCATGCATAAACACGACCTTCCCAACCTCAAGCCTCTCTCCCTCCTCTTCCATTACCTTGAGGATCACAAAATCCCCTCGCTTAAACTCCTGCCCCTCTGGAGCAGGAAGATCATAAAAGTGATTATGCCTGAGGTAATTGATCCGAAGGAACATAAATTAGTTCTTTTTCTTAAGGTATGAAAGCCGATCAGTATTGTGCTCGATCACATGATCCACAAGTCCGTGAGGTCCGTAATTCTTTGCGTCCTCTGCGGCAAGGAAGGTATCTCGCTCAAGATCCTCTACGAGCTTTTCGTATTTCTCGCCAGTATGGGTGACATACATGCGGGTTAAAATTTCCTTGGTATTCAGGATATGCTTCGCATAGATCCCGATATCTGTAGCTTGACCTCCAATTCCCTGAGAAAGTGGCTGGTGAATCATGACCTCTGCGTGAGGAAGGATGAAACGCTTTCCTCGTGCTCCTGCGGTGAGAAGAAGTGATCCCATGCTGGCAGCTAGTCCCGTACAAACAGTAGAAACATCACAAGAGAGGTACTGCATTGTATCGTAAATCGCGAGTCCAGCGGAAACAGATCCACCTGGAGAGTTGATATACATGACAATATCCTTCTTTGGATCTTCGCTTTGTAGGAAGAGCATCTGCGCTACCACAAGGCTCGCAGAATGGTCCGTCACAGGGCCGTTCATGAAGATGATTCGGTCCTTGAGAAGTCTCGAATAGATATCGAAAGCTCGCTCCCCTTGTGGGGTCTTTTCTATAACTGTGGGTATAAGGTTGGCACGCTCCTCATATTTTGCGTGTCCGCTTCGATCAAACATGGACTGCAAGTCTTGCATGACAAATGGAACAAAGTGTAAGTACTGCTAGTATACGCGGGGGCGCTCCAGAATCAACGAACGACGCAAGAAAAGCTTGCAAAAAGCCATAAGGTAGCCCTATACTATGGATGAACGTATACGCATATCAAGTAAGATATGCGGCATTTTTTTAAACGAAGTCTATGAACAAGAACTTTATCTCAGCGATCAATCAACTCTGTGTGGAGCGAAACATTCCCAAGGAGTACGTGATTGAAGCGATCTGTAGCGCTCTCAAGACCGCCTACAAGAAGGATTTTGGTACAGGAGAAGAAAATATCGAGGTGGATCTCGATGAGGAGACAGGAGTATTTACAGTATTCCTTGTAAAGGAAGTGGTAGAAAAGGCAGAGGATATTGAGGATGAGCTTCTTGAAATTACACTTGAGGATGCGCAAAAGTACCGCCGAAGAATCAAGGTCGGTGATGAGTTGCATATTGATGTGACGCCATCTGGATTTGGTCGAATTGCTGCACAGGCTGCTAAACAGGTGATCTTACAGCGAGTGCAAGAGGCAGAGCGAGATATGATCTATGAGACCTTCAAGGAGCGAGAGGATGAGCTTCTTACAGCGCAGGTTTCTCGAGTGGATCGAGGTATGGTGTATCTCGAGATTGATCGAAATACGATTCCCTTCCCTCGTGAATTTCGTGTGCACAGCGAGCGATACTACGCTGGGCAGCGTATGAAGATCTACCTAGAGAAGGTTGAAAAGACTGCGAAGGGACCTCAGCTTGTTATTACAAGAAAATCTCCAAAGTTAGTTGAGAAGCTCTTTGAGTTTGAAATTCCAGAAATCAAGGCTGGAACCATCAAGATCAAGGGATTGGCACGTGAGGCTGGAGTGCGTACAAAGATCGCTGTGCTGAGTGAGGATAGTCAAATTGATCCGATTGGAGCGTGTGTGGGACAGCGTGGTGTGCGCATCCAGACAATCATGGATGAGCTAGGAGGTGAGATGATTGATGTGGTGCAGTTCCACGAGGATATGGAGGAGTACATCAAGCAGGCATTGGCTCCTGCAAAGATTGAGGTGATGAAGCTTGATAAGGAGGAATTGATCGCGGATGTATATGTGCAGTCAGACCAGCGACCACTTGCTATCGGGCGAAATGGTCAGAATGTGCGACTTGCATCAAAGCTCACAGGATATGAGATCAATCTTCATGATATCAGTGAGCTAGCTGGAGCTGCGCCTGCAGCAAACTCTGACGAGGTAGCTGGAGCAGATTCTGAGGCCCATGCTGTAGAGGAGGTGCTAGAGCCAACGGATGCAAAGGTGGGAGATCTCGATCTTCCAGAGGCACTCAAGAACAAGATTCTCGAGAATGGTATCGAAGATGTAGAGACACTTCGAAAGATGTCAAAGGATGACCTGAAGATGCTTGGAGGAGTAGGTCCTGCTTCTGCAGACAAGATTTATGCTGCTGCTAGAGCGGTGTAGGATTCGTTAGATTGGAGAAGAAAGCCCCTACATAGGTAGGGGCTTTTCAGTGAAAAAATATTGCAAAAAATCCCTGGGGTTGTATAGTATTCGGGCGTTACCGCAATTCACCAAATAGAAAGGAGTTTTCTTTATGGGAAACTCTAGTCAAAGCAACAATAAAAATAACGAGAAAGGAGGAAATGAAGACATCGTAGAGAAGTTGGAAAGAAATTTTCAATCACCTGCAGTGTCTGATGCTGTGGATAAGAAGCCTAAAAAGCCTATTACCCACTACAAGCCTGCTCCTATGGCACCCGTACGCGGCAGTGTCTATGGCATCTATACTGGTCGTTAATGACCTGTAAAACAAAAGAATAAAGAACACCAACTCCCTTACGCATGTAAGGGAGTTTTTTTCTGTTGATTGCTTCAAACAACAGATCTCCCTTTGCCAAAAAACACCCTCCCCCGTAGACTGGGCACGAATATAACCCACAGATATGTCACCAATCCTAGAAGGGCTCAATGACCAGCAGCGCGAGGCTGTGCTTCAGACGGAAGGACCATTGCTTATTATTGCAGGAGCAGGATCAGGAAAGACAAAAGCGCTTACCCATCGTATCGCCTACCTCATCAAGGATCTGGGGGTAAGTCCCGAGCATATTCTTGCTGTAACGTTTACGAATAAAGCGGCTCACGAGATGAAGGAACGTGTGGAGCAGCTTCTTGAGGGGTTGGATGGCACCCTTCCGCTTGTAGGTACCTTTCACTCCATCTGTGTGCGCATACTCAGGAAGACGATTCATAATATCGGGTATGAAAATGCGTTTAGTATCTACGATACTGCAGATCAGCTTGCTCTCATGAAGTCCATTTTCAAGCAGCGACATAT
>JAUIFW010000080.1 GCA_030430105.1 bacterium
TTCAGCGCTTCTTTTTTCTCTTCGAAGGAGAGGGGGAGGAAGCTTGGTTTTGGGATGAAGGCTAGATGACCTAGGTTAGGTCTTGGGTCTTGGGGCTTAGGTCTTTGGTCTTGGGTCTTAGGGCCTGGTCTTGGGTCTTGGGGCTTAGGTCTTGCATTGACTCTGCGCTGAGTAGATCGCGGAAGCAGTGGTAGATCACTCTTCGTAGTCTGTGCATTTTTACAGAGCCTAGTCTAAGTTTTCTCGGGATAATTGGTGCTACTTTGAGGGAAGTGCTAGTTCTGAGAAAGAGTGTTCCATACTCAGAAAAGACCTTGGTATCTGGCTCTTTGAAGAGCTGCTCCAGGTCTTTTCTGGTTAATCGGTGTGCTTTTGGCAGCATGTTTAGAGGGCGAGCTTCTTTCGTCCTCGCTGTCGTCTTCGCTTGAGAACGCGTCGTCCAGCTACACTCTTCATGCGAGAGAGAAATCCGTGGTTCTTAGCGCGCTTTCTTTTCTTGAGCTTTCCTAGCATGATAAACAGGTCAATAAATGTAGGCGTAGGATAGGGGAGGATGGGAGAATGTCAAGGGTTTGGCCCGCCTGTGGCGGGCAAAATGGCAAATTTCAGATTTCAAATTTCAAATAACAAAGTGTACATAGCGGAGCTATACGCATCTGGTTTATTTTTGATTATTTTTTTGTTACACTGCGAGTTTTACTGTTTAGTATAAAACTATTTTTTCTACATTCGTCAAAGCTACTCATCGCCTTATTTATGCTGATTTTGGTATACTTATATGAATACCTAAAACACATATATGAAACGGTTTCTAAGTGGTTTGAGTCTCTTTGTTCTCTTTGTTGCGGGGAGTATATACTTGCCATATAAGCAGGCGAATGCTGCCTTTGGATATGGGAAGCGAACCTTTACGGTGACGGCGTATTATTCTCCATTGCCTGGGCAGAGTTTTTATGCGAAGGGGAGTTATGAGGCGGATAAGCGACTCAATGGTGAGGGAATTGCTGGAGCTTCTGGAAGAAAGGTATTTCCTGGAATGCTTGCAGCACCAAAGGCATATCCTTTCGGTACGAAAATTTATCTTGAGGGACTTGGAATTGGAACGGTAACGGACCGAGGTGGTGCGATTGTTGAAGCTGGAAATCGTGGGCAAAACTATGATCGTATTGATGTGTGGATGGGGCACGGAGAGGAAGGGCTGCGTAGAGCTATGAAATGGGGAATTCGTACCGTATCTGGTGAGGTGTTTACTACTACGGAACATGCAGACACCATTAGTTTTAGTGGGTTTGGTACGGCTTCAAAGGCACCTGCACTTACGCGAGAGGTATTGTCCGCTGAAATTGCAAAAGCAAGTACGCAGGTAGTGCCTGCTGAACATGAGGATCCGAAACAGCGAAAGGCAGAACAGGCGCATGCTTTGATTGCTGGAACGACTTGGCTTCCAGAGTATGTTGGAAAGGGAACTACTGGTGAAGATGCTATGCTGATTCAGGCTGCTCTATCCAAGACGGGGCATTATTCTATGGCGATGCTTCCCATCTATGGAGAGAATACTGCACGTGCTGTGATGCAATTTCAATTGGAAAAGGGTTTGATTGATGCGACTGACCATGTGGCAGCTGGGTATTTTGGGCCGAGCACATCCAGAGCTCTTATGGAGGAGTTAGGTACTCTTGGTGTTTCTAAGGAAGAGCTGCTTCAAGAGGTGCGTTCTCTGGCAACAAGAAAAGTAGCACCAGAAGCTCTGAAGGAAGATGTGCAACAGCTTGTTGCGACTTCGAAGCAGGAGCCTTCTGTGACCACGGCTGCTGAGACTCTGGTGGGTGCAGTGAAGCCAATTACTTCTACAAAGGTAGCTGTATTTGGAGAAGATATTGCTCCGCAGCATGCTTCTGTGACATTTGCCTCATCAAAAACTTCTTCTGTGAGTTCTAGGGCTCCTAGGCAGGCTGAACTTATGGTGGGTACTGCTGAGATGAAGGAATTACAAAAGAAACTTCGTTCTCTCGGAGTCTATGATGGTGCGTTCACAGGGATTCATGGTGAAGCTACTTCAAAAGCCCTTCGTGATCTACAAGTACAAGGTGGATTGTCTCGTGTGGATGGAGTGTATACACAGGAAACCAAGGAGTATATTGCAGGACTTTGGGAGCGGCATGTGGCTACCTGGGGGTTTACGCAGCAGTTAGCTCTTGGGGATATTTCTCCTGATGTGAAACGACTTCAGGTACTACTTCAGGAACAGGACTTTTATACAGGTGCTATAGATGGAGAATATGACCAAGATGTAGAGGCAGCAGTGCTTGCTTTTCAACTTCAGCATCAGGTGATTGATTCACAGGTATCGCAGGGGGCTGGAGTTGTGGGGCCTCGGACACGAGGAACACTCAACAACATCCTCTTCCGGCTCTAGGAAAGCACTCAGATTGGCGCTTTACTTCGTCGGAGCTGCAAAATACTTCTCACCGTACCGCTGTACGGCTCGGCGTATTTGTGCAACTCCTCCTTGTAAAACATCAATCTGAGCACTTTCTGGGGCCTTTGTGTTGGGAGGTGTTCTTCTCGTTGATGAATTTTTGAGGACTTTATTTTGCTTGCCGGGTGTGTTGATGTCTTGCTTGGGTTTTGTCTTGGTTTGCTGCTTGCTTTGGTGTGGGGGCTTGTATAGGGTGGGTGTGTACACTACTTATGTTTATGCACTACGTCGCTGTTGGCTTGCTGGATCGAGGAATGCTGGGGGAGCCTTTTGTGTATGGATCTGAAGTGCTTGTTGCTCCTGGTGTGCCTGTGGAAGTGCCTTTTGGGAAGGAGCATGTGCGGGCAGTGTGCCTTGGGCCTTGGGAGGGAGCTGTGCCTTCATCTGTGAAGTCTATCGTGCGTGTCCTTTCATCATCGCTTCTGGACGGTGCACCTTTGTTAGCACCCTGGCAATGCGCCTTGATACAAGAAATGGCTTCCTTTTACATAGCTCCTTTTCATAAGGTGCTTCGTCAGTTTCTTCCTGAACATATTGCCTTTGATTCTTTTACTCCTCGTAGAGAGGTGTATGTGCAGCTCAAAGCAGATCACCCTGAGGTGGGTAGTAGAGCGAAAAAACTTCAGGAACTTCTCGCGTTTTTACGAGAGGGTGAGGTGCTGGAAGCTAGGCTAAAGGACAGGTTTTCTGATTCGCTGCTGAGAAAGGCCAGACAGGAGGGATATGTGGAACGAAGAGAAGGGGCGCTTCTTTCTGTACGGGGTGTGCAAGAGCAGAAGCGTGAAAGGTTTGCTCTTACGCAAGAGCAAGGCATGCTTTTAGATGTGCTTCGAAAGGCTTCTGGAAAAACTACCGTGCTTCATGCGGTGACGGGTGCTGGTAAGTCTGAGGTGTATTTGCGGCTAGCGGAGGATATGACCAAGCAAGGAAAGGGCACGATTTTGCTTGTCCCTGAGATTGCCCTTACGGGCCAGTTGGTTTCTTATGTGGCACGTACCTTTGGTGAGCGGGTGGCAGTGTTTCATTCCCATCTTACTCCTCATGAGAAAATGCAAGAGTGGATGCGAGTGCGTACTGGAGGGGTGGATGTGGTGGTGGGAAGTCGAAGTGCTATTTTTGCTCCTATGCAAAATCTGGGGTTAGTAATTTTAGATGAGGAGCACGAATGGACATATAAGAATGATCAGCATCCGAGGTATACAGCCCATACCGTGACTGAGATGATGCATAAGGTTTTGCCTGGCTTGCATGTGGTGATGGGATCAGCAACTCCGCGTGTGGAGAGTATGTGGAAGGCTTCGGAGGGAGCCTGGGGGTATGTTGGGCTTCAGAAGAAAATCTATGAGCAGCATAGCTGCTAGGGTACGGTTTGCTTTGCAATCGCAAAGTACTTCGTCTAGTCTCAGTACGTGATTGACTCCTAATTCTTTCTCCTATGTATTCTTTCCCCAAGCCTGTTGAGGACGCTATTGAAGCATTTGCTAGTTTACCA
>JAUIFW010000004.1 GCA_030430105.1 bacterium
CTATTGGGTTCCTGTGGAGAAGAAGGAGAAGAAAGAACTAAGGAAAGGTGATTGATGTATTCCCATGCTTCTGTAGAGTTTATGTAGTATTGCTCACCCCGCTCAAATGCATCCTCCAGTATTAGAAACTCTTTCCACCTTATCTGATCGGCAAATCCTCGAGCAACAAATACAAACCCTAGAGAATATTCGATGGGAGCTAGAGCAACGTCGTCATAGGGAGCAGAGAGCACGCTGGTGGAATATCGGAAAAAGCATCTTGAAATATGCTCTTATCATAGGCTTGGCCTGGTATGTAACTTCTACGCTTCAAGGTGCCTTTGATTCAGTTCGTGCGAGTATACCAGCGCTTCCAGAAGTGGACTTGAGCGGGATAGGTCTATAGACCTCCATGCAATAATCGCTCTTTCTGGTCTCTAGAATATCGCTTGAGCTTCCATTCACGGCTCATGGCTTCGGACTTTGTTGAGTATGCCTCATGGTATACAAACCTTACAGGAAGTCTGGCTCGTGTATATTTAGCGCCTTTTCCCTCATTATGCATCTTCTCTCGTAAGGAGAGGTTATTGGTGTACCCCACATAAAGGGTTTGGTCACTGCAGCGGGCGAGATAGACGTAGTGCATAGAGGAAGAGGAGGGAATGACAAGTGTGAAGGAAGTATACTACAAAGGTAGGACGTAAAGAAACAAGGTAAGAGATAGTTGACAAAAACATAAAATGTATAAAAATAAATATAAGAAAAAAGGAGGAATAGCATGCTGAAAACGAAGAAATCGAGACTGTGTGTTTCAGTTGTATCGATAGATACCATGGAGTATTACAATCAAAGGTTTGGGAAACCCTATGTCTCTATAGGGGCAGCTCCTTGGACAGAACTTATGGTGAGTGAAATATATGCGGACCTTTGGATATCGAAATTACTGCAAAGCGCCGCAAATATTGGCGTACATAACCAGTCTGATCTATGGGTGCCAGAGAGTTGTGGTGAGCTCATAGGGCCTGGTGAATGTATGCTCAAGGATGAGTATCTGTTCGCAGAATTTATCTCCAAGGAACCTCTACGCATTGAGTTCTCCTTAAAAAATCAAACTTACTCCCTTTGTAAAATAAGGGGGAAACGACATATCCGCACTATGCTTGGCTCGATTATTGGTCCAAACAGAAGTGAATATGAAGCACTCAGAGCATACTGGCTCACCTATCCATGGATTGTGTCAGCCTCCTCATACGAGGAGTGCATCCTCTGAGTACAAAACATGCAAGACTGCCACTTGGCAGTCTTTTTTATGGCAGGAGAATATGATGATTGGAAGCAGCATTTACTTGCTCAGGAACTTCCTGGTCAAACATGAGACAGAGAACTTTGGTAACCTGAAAGATGACGGGCTGCTTTTCCATCGCTGGCAGCAGATCCGAAAGTTTCGCAGCCGGAACATTCTGCGCAACCGTAGCATGGGGCCAGTAGTCCAGGTCGTAGTTTTTGCGCTCAGGGTACAGGAAAGGGAGGGCGTGAAGTTCATCTACAAGGAATTCTTGGAGATCTCGAATGCTAGGTGACTCCAGTCCAAGCATGAGGAGGCTCCCCTGAGAAGAGCTCGTGGTTTTTACCCCAGATTGCCTGAGAATGAGCGGAAGGTTAGTTTCCAGCTCTTCTACGTGTGCCTTTACGCTCGCATAGACATCCTGAAGTTCATCCTCTTCACCGTTCCTCGCCTGGGTTAGGGTGATATGAGGAAATATAGATACAGGGTGCTCCTCCGAAAGAGTGGTAAACCATTCTGGAGGAGAAAGGGGTTTTAGGTCTGTGACGAATTGGATGTGCATAGGCGGAAGCAGATAGCTATATAGTGCTGCTTATTTCTTGGGGGTTTGATTCTTTGTCACAAGCCAGATAAATATTCCTAAACAAACAAGAAAAAACCCAATACCATAGGGTGACATCCAAGCAAGGGGTGTGGTGAAGGTTTGTAGCATGTTGCATGCAGTAAGAGTATATGTGGCTAGCTTACCCTTTTGGGGTGAAGAAGTAAATACAAGGCATAGGCGTTATTTGTAAAGGAGAAGTAGTATCTTGAAGAACCCACACAGCAACCATTTAGAAGAGTGGATCAGTATGAAGTTAAGTTGTTAATTCCTATTTTGAAACGGAGGCTTCGCAAACGTACAAAAGGCAAGTCCCTCCCTTACGGTTTCACGGTCCAAACTGTGTAGCTGCATATAGATGTCCTCTACAGAGCTGACAATCCTATCCTCCCACTGAAACCCAAGGAGTACTGCCGTGCGTTCAAGCGCAGCGATATCAGGAGCCTCAATCTCAATATACGGGTCCAGGCCTGGCCAGGTATCTATTTCGATGTCCACATCTCCCAGCTTCCAGCTCTCTCTTTTTGTCTCTTGCTCATTGGTCTTGGTTAGACCAGCTTGCTCCAGGATTTTTAGGGTCGTCTGATACTCTGAGACGGTCACAACGAGCTCCAAATTATCATGTGGGTCACCATCGACTACCGTGTGCTTCTTTGCGCTTAAGGTAACAGTGCCACCTTCATCCCGTACTCGTATATAGTCCGCGTCTAGCAAGTTGTTCTTCTCCTTACCAAAAAGGCTACGCATCATGGTTCTCTCTGGCGTGGCTACATGTGCACCCACGTTTGAAAGGTGCGTCCTCATCTCACTGATAGACGTATGCGTAATGAGAAATTTTGCTTCGATTTCGCTCTTCATGCTCGTGATTATGATACCTTCCCACCTTACGTAAATGCTATGAAATAGCAATCCCCACAGGGGATACCAAAGCTTGTTTAGGCTAGAGCTCGTACCTCGATGCTATGTTTACCTTTAACTTAGACAAAACAGGATTGGGCACGTCCTCTTGCATAAGTGTAACGGTTGCAGAGAGTATGGAGTGCAAGTATTCCAAGACAAATGTCACATCCTGAGAGCGAAGCACTGCAAATCTGACAGTATTGTCTGCATCGGAAGCATTTTCACAGAGAAAGCTTGTGTGCCTATCCAGAGCTAGTTTCCGTAGCCTACCGCGAAGCATGACCCCATGGATGGGAGCATCACTTTGAATTTCGTAGATATCCCAAGTTAGCAGTTGTGGGTGAGACATGGTCTATAACAGTAAATAGGATGGCGCACATGATAGCTGCTAGTAGATACAAAGTCTACAAATGTGCAATTTTGAAGGTGATACATTTGTGGTGCCCTATTAGTTCAAAAATAAAACAGACCAATAAATGGGTCTGTCTACTTCTATGCGCATAGAATCTAATCCACGACGGTTTCTGTTTCGACTCTCTGAGGGTGGAGCTTAATCTTGAGGTAATGCTCTAGTACATTCGCATATGCATCTACCTGCCCAAGTTCAAACTCGGGTAAGTAATTATATAATGGGTTGCATTTATATGCTACTAAGAATTCATACCCGTTCTTGAAAACCTCTTTTAGTAGATTCAGAGTATCGCCCTTGAGGAATATATCTTGATCCTCCTATATCAGAAGGGAGCTAATATCTGAAATTCCACCCACTACCTGCTTGCAACGAATAGGTATAGGAACGCCCTTTGCCGACTTCAACTGCTCAATTCTAACGATGTGAGACAAAATTAAATTCATCAATACCATGTGAGTAACCTCATTTCTGTATTGGTTGTATGATGATTAATTGAGAAGTTTTGTCAATATGGTGATGGTACGGTACAAGCGTGTTCAGAATCCTGTGTAGTCTAGTCTATTAATAATTGAGGATGATGTTTACAAATTTCAAAATAAGCTAAGTATATAAGCAATACAGAAAGGAGGCGTAGCAATGCTTGGCCAAGGAAAGTTGATTGTAGTGATTGGACTACAGTTTGGGTCTGAAGGGAAAGGAGCTATTACAGACTATTATTCGCCAATATTATCTGGCGGGATTAGAGTTGGTGCTGCTAACGCAGGACATACAGCCTATTTTAAAGGGAAACCTTATGTGATGAGGCAACTACCAGCAGTTTGGATGAATCCAGTTGCATCTTTATTCATCGGACGATCAGCAATTATTAGTCTGGATGTCTTGTTGAACGAAATTGAATGGGTACATGCCTTGGTTCCTGTGAAGCATCGTCTGTATATAGATGGTGACGCTTTTGTGACTACTGAGAAAGCAAAGGCGTTAGAAAGGAATCTAACTCTTGAGTCTTCCATTAGCAGTACATCTTCAAAGGCAAACCTAGGAATAGGAACTACTCAAGCTCTAAAAGTCCTAAGGGTAGATGGATTTGTGAAAGCAAAAGACGTTCCAGAGTTGAAGCCATATATTAGAGATACTTCAGTAATGATCTATCAATGGCTATCTGAAGGACAGTATCTTCTTCTAGAAGGTACACAGGGGCACAGTCTAAGTATTGAGTTTGGGCTATACCCATTTGTAACTAGTAGAGATACAACAGCTGCAAACCTTGCGAGTTCTGTTGGGTTACCTCTCCATAGGGATGATGTTTTTCGGACTCATGTAATTGGAGTGATGAGAACATTTCCTATCCGAGTGGCTGGAAATAGCGGTCCATTCTACGAGGATTCTAAGGAAGTTACATGGCAATATGTCTCCAAGTTTGCTAGTCGTCAGATGACCAAGAGGGCTAAGATTAGGGAGTTCACGTCCGTTACAGGAGCAGAGCGTCGAGTCGCCACAATTAGTTTAAAGCAAATTAATGAAGCTATTCGGATTAATGGTGTGGACGAAATTGCAGGTACTTTTCTAGATTATCTAGACTATAGGCATCACAATGATGCTGATAGTATTGGATATATGGCAGAAGCTTTCTGTGATACAATAGAAAGACAAACAGGAGTTTCAGTTGGCCTAGTTAAAAACGGGCCAATGACGATACATGATACTAATTGGTATCGTGCTAATCATTGTCGGAAACTCAGATATTGGTAGACCTATGCAAATAGGTCTTTTTTTAAAGCCTTTGTTGTGAAATCTATATATTGAGAAGCTAAATTCAGGATGGGGTACTCAGCTGGGAATGTATAAGAATAAAATAGCCTTCTATAGATGGTAGTATACCACCTAAAAGCTTGACTAATAGTAAAATAAATTAATAATATAAAAAAGAAAGGATCAGTATTATGCATACACATGAGAAAATTTTGACCAGCCTAGAGTGGGATGGGCAAGAAGAAGTGGAAAATGGGTTTCTAAAGTATTTACTAGTTAGATCAGGAGAAGGTGTAGTGGAGTTTTTGCATCTCGAAAGTGGTGCAAAGTTACCTCTACATAAGCATGAACACAGTAGTGCCATGATATATGTTCTCGAAGGTTGTGGAAAAGCAATCGTAGGTGTAGATAAACCAACTCCTCCAGTTTCGTATAAGAAGGGGGACTCGTTCTTTATACCTGCGACGCATTGGCATGAGTTTTTTGCCACATCAACAACTGTCCTGCTGGCAGTGCAGGACAAAAGCACTGAGTACGATACAATCCTCTATAGTTCCAGTTCGAACTTGGGATAAGCCAACAAAATGAAAAATTTGACCATCATTGTAAGATGGTCTTTTTTTAATCTAGGGTTACGAGACACCAGACGGTAGGTACATTCAGTTTTAGGTCGGGGTAGAGATGCAAAAGAGGCACTACTACAAAGATTTGGGGAGAAGGATGCACACGGTGGAGGAGGCGTATTTGGTGGAGGTGTAGCTACTTATCAAAAAAAAGCGGCAATGCCGCCTTAAGCTCTATTCTTTCTGTATAGCCAGAATTGGTAAATGATAACGCTTGAAAGGATCACACCTGGTGCTTGTCCCATAACAAGGTTATAGTCTGGTTTTGTGAGTCCATACGTAGTCCAAAGGGAATAGCTGATCAATGCTGGACCAATAAGACCAAGAGAAATGCCCTGTGTGCTCTTTAGTTTATAGTTTTTTCGTATTTGCATTGGAAGGCCAATACAAGAAATAGTGATAGAAGCTATTGCCGCCAATATTCCAATTATTTGCATCAAAATCCACCTTTCTTTTATTTAGGGAATTTATAGTGAAAATGTGATAAATGTCAATGTGTGACGAGACACCAGACAGTAGGTACATTCAGTTTCGCGTTGGTGTGGAGATGCAAAAAAGGCACTACTACAAAGATTTAGGTAGTAGGATGCATACGGTAGAGGAGGCGTATTTGGTGGAGGTGTAGTCAGTTCAGAAACATACTGTACTATATAATTGAATTATGAAATGACTATTTTTATGCAAATAGCAGCTAGTGCGATAATAATTAAGGATAAGAAGATATTTTTAGCGAAGCGTTCTAACTACACTTCTGTTTTTCCAGGGTGTTGGGGGTGTCCAGGGGGTAGGGCTGATGAAGGTGAGACTCCTGAGCAGACTGTTTCTAGAGAGGTGTTAGAGGAGACTGGGCTAATATTTTGGCCTCAGGAATGTGTTAAAATAGGCGTGTACAAAGATAGGCAGCTTTACCGTTTTCTCGGTGACTGGGAAGGAGACAATCAAGTTCAACAAGAAGAAATTGCTGATTGGGGGTGGTTTTCCTATGTGGAGGCAGTAGGGCTAGAGCTGTCATTTGACTATAATGAGGTGCTCGAACTGCTTAAAGACCGAGGCATAGTTGGTTAAACTCCGACGTTCTTCTCAAACAACATAGCTGCGGCGAGACGCCAGACGGTAGGTACATTCAGTTTCGCGTGGGTGTGTAGATGCGGAAAAGGTACTACTACAAAGATTTGGGGAGTAGGATGTATTCGGTGGAAGAGGCATATTTGGTAGAGGTGTGATATAAAAACTATTAGCCTTAATACAATGTGGCTGTTAACATACTGAAAAAGAAAGGGTGATACTAATGGCAAATAAAGACACGATGCCAATCACAATGTTGGAACATGTAATTGTTCTTTGTATGAGGGTATTTCAGATTGGATTGTTTGGAAGTTTAGCGCTGGGTGCTTATTTTTTTCTTGGTGACCATGTCATTGAGCTTATACTCAAGTTGGCTACTGGGGTTGTATTCGGTCTAGCGATATTCATTCATGTCCCTAAGGCGGTATCAAATCTCAAAGAAATCCTTGCGCTTAAAAAAATGATTGAATAAGGAACCCTATTCCTTATCCAAAATAGCTCTGGAAATGTTTCTAGGGCTTTTCTACTTTCCAGTGTATACCTAGTGTGGCGAGACGCCAGACGGTAGGTACATTCAGTTTCGAGTGGGAGTGGAGATGCTGAAAAGGCACTACTACAAGGATTTGGGGAGTAGATTGCATACGGTGGAGGAGGTGTATTTGGTGGAAGTTTAATCAATTTTCACGAGTTCTAGGGCAGTTGGCTTATTTGATCGAAGACTCGCATATACTGATGTTGTTAATATTATCATACCTCCGAGGTAGATTCGATAGTCTGGGATTTCGCTTAGTAAGAATATAGCTAATACTATTCCGTAAACTGTCTCGAGAGAAAGTATTACGCTTACAAGGTTTGCTGGGATAGTTTTCAAACTCTTAAGCAAGAGGAATTGTGGAATTGCTGAAAAAGGTACTCCAAGTAAAGCCAAAAGACCAAGCTCTACTGAAGTAAGAGAGAAAGGTAGCAATACAGCTACTGGAAGTAAAAGGAACGTCGCGAAGAGATTTTGATAGAACGTCACTGTAAGGGTTCCATATGTTTGCAAGTAAGGCTTACTTCTTATTGAAATGAGGGCTAGCATTAGTCCAGAATTTAATCCCCATAGTAGGCCAAGAAAGGTATTGTTTTCAAATGAATACTCAGGAACAACAAGTGCAACTCCTATAAATGTGCAAAGTGCAAGTAGTAGGCTGCTTACTTGAGCTTTTTCACCAGAGAACCATGGCTCTAAGAGAGCGGTGAATACTGGGAACGTTGAAAAGGACAGAACTCCTATGGCCACAGTAGAAACTTGTACTGATTGAAAAAATGAGAATAAGTTAAGTGCCCAAAAAGCTCCAAGCATTGAAAGGCCAGCAATACGTTTCATTGATCTAATTTTTAGATTTTCTCTGGTTAACTTGGCAACTGTAAATAAGAAAATTGAGGCAAAAAAAACACGCCCGAGTACGATGACGTGAGGTGAAACATGGAGCCACTTTCCAAATAACCCTGTGAATCCAAAGAGAAACACAGAAAGGTGAACTGCTAGAAGGTCATAATTTTTGATTCCATAGTCTCAATTAATTACAGGTAAACAGATGATGTCCTTACCTTGATTGAAAGTCAACTTAGTTTAGATGTGGCGAGACGCCAGATGGTAGGTACATTCAGTTTCGTGTTGGAGTGGAGATGCGGAAAAGGCACTACTACAAAGATTTGGGGAGTAAGATGCATACGGTGGAGGAGGTGTATTTACTAGAGGTTTAAAAAAAAGGGCTGCATGTAGCCCTTGAGGTTGCATTAAACATTGTGAATTCCCTTGATTCTCGCTATTTGAGAAATAGATAAGCCAAATAGCAAGTAGCTAATGAATATCATGGGAAGAGGATGTATTGTTTGGAGTATAAATAGTTCTAAGGATAGTAGAGCCAGACTTATAATCGTAGTAACGCTTAGTACAAAGACATTTAATACTGGAACGCAAAGTGCAAAGAAAGGTATAGCAAGTGAAACGAATGCCATATAGTTTTGCACAGGCCTATTATCAATAACTCTCATTTAGTGCTCCTATAATTTGTATTTGCACAAATTCTGCCAAATACTTTTCAAAAGTCAATATGGTGGCGGAACGGACGGGACTCGAACCCGCGACCTCCTGCGTGACAGGCAGGCGTTCTAACCAACTGAACTACCGCTCCACTTCTATTGATCACGTAGATCAACGGCATGAGTATAGCGATGTCCCTCAGCGGGGCAAGTCAATTTTAGCGAACTTGCGTTGAGAAAAAACACGGGCCCACGTACACTGCTCGTACATAACCCACATCTATGATTGGCTCACTCCACGGTACCATCGCTTCCATCCATGGAAATCACCTTCTCATCCAGGTCGGAGGAGTAGGCTACGAGGTGCTTGCTTCTCACCAGGTTCTACACAATCTGCAGGTAGGGGCAGAGACCTCATTGATAATTCATACCCATGTGAAGGAAGATGCTCTTTCTCTGTTCGGATTTACGAGCCTGCAGGAGCGTGAGTTCTTTTTGAAGGCGTTGTCTATTAGTGGTATCGGCCCAAAGACAGCTATGGAGCTCCTTGCGCTCCCGATGCAGCAGCTTATGCAGGCCATCACACTGCAGGATCCAGCACTCCTGACTACTGTCCCTGGGATCGGGAAGAAGACCGCCGAGCGCGTCCTCCTAGAAATGAAAGGCAAGTTCAAGGGTATGGAGCATATGGAATCTTTGGGGGGAGCTGGAGAACACGAGACAAGTGGGCAACACTTTCAGGATATCCTGGTTGCCCTCGAGCAGCTCGGATACCAACGTCCTGCTATTCAGCAGACGCTGCAAAAATATCAAAAGGAGCACGAGGGAGAGCTACAGCCCGAGGAGGAGGTGCTACGCTATTGTCTTCAACACTTAGTATAAGCTATGAATGTCTATCTAATTGGCATAGGAGGAGTAGGGTGTAGCTCGGTTGCACGGTATTTGCATGAGACAGGGCACGCCGTGAGCGGTGTAGACGCAGTGGAAAACCCCACGGTAGAAGAGCTTCGCTCAGAGGGGATAGAAATCGTCGTTGGGGAGCATCCAGATCGCATCACAAAGGATATTGATATGGTTCTCATGTCACCCGCACTGCTATCCGCAGATGTTGCAGATGTCAGAAAGGCAAAGGAGCTCGGTCTACCGCTCAAGACGTGGCAAGCGTACATTGGTGAGTTGACCAAGGAGAAAAAGACCATAGCTATCTGTGGCGCTCATGGGAAAAGCACAACTACAGCGATGGTCTCCCTCTTGCTGACGGAGGCAGGTATGGATCCTACGGTGATTATTGGGACAAAACTCAAGGAGTTTGGAGGTCGCAATGTACGAGTGGGGACTTCCGAATGGATGGTGATCGAGGCGGATGAGTTCAATGAGAACTTCCTTCACTATCATCCAAATTACGTGTTGGTCACGAGTTATGAACCAGATCATCTCGATTACTTCGGTACAGAGGAGCGCTACCAGGAAGCCTTCAAAAAATTTTACACCCAGGTAAAGCCTGGTGGATCTATATTTTTTCACAAAGGCGACACGGTGACTGAGAGCTTGGCTGAAGAGAAAGGAAGAGAAGTTGGTGCGTATTACCACGGAGAGCTTGGAGTAACAGGAATTCACAATAGGGCAAATGCCGCATTGGTGGATAGTCTCGGGCAGAGCTTGGGAATATCCGAGGACGTGAGGCAACAAGCCCTGGCTTCGTTCAAGGGGACATGGCGCAGGCAAGAGCGTGTTGGGGAATATGCAGGTATGAGTGTGATCGATGACTATGCGCATCACCCCACAGAGGTACGCGCTTCTCTCCAGGCCATTAAGGAGGCATATCCAGATGTACCATTGCATGCATTTTTTCAGCCACATCAATTCTCTCGAACTAGGCTCATGCTACAAGAGTTCGCAGAATCATTTGAGGACGCAGATGAAGTCTACATCCTAGATATCTACGCAAGCCGAGATTCACAGGAAGACCTGCAGGCAGTATCAGCGCAGGACTTAGTACGCGAGGCAAATAAACATCATCCAAAGGTGCACTACGCAGGCAGCCTAGAGCACGCAGAAGCCCTAGCAAAAACCATACAGGCCCCAGGAGTCCTCCTCTTCATGGGAGCAGGCACCATCACAACTATTCCAAGAAAGCTCACCAAAGAATAACCCTCATTTGTCATCTGTCATTTGAGATTTGAAATTTGTCATCTTGGCTGTGCTTTGCACAGCCCCATCCCCTCACAACAACCAAGTCACCACGCAAGCCAAACCATCGCTCTGAACCTCAAGATTTGATATAATAAGTAGATGTATTCATAGCGCAAATCCATGTCTGCATGGGACAACCTAGCCGAGAAACTTTCCCAGGAGGGACGTAGTCTTTTGATTGGAGACAAGGTTCGTATTCAGTCAGATAGTAAGGAAGTTCCCTTCCGTCAGTCACTTATGGAGCGACGCATCCACAAGCTCATGGAGAAGTTAGGGAGATATCCCAAAAAGGCCTATGGACATTGGAAAGGGGAGCAGACAGAGATCAAAGAAGTGATCCACCTTCTCAGAGAAAACCTCACCTACTTCAACCAATTGGAGCAGAAGATGCTCCGCAAAGGTGCGGAGGAAAAGCGAGAGAATGAGAAAAACGCTTGAGAAAAAGGCGTTTTTTTGGTTTCCTTGATAGGTCTAACTAATGTGTATGGAGCTTTTTCTCAGTAGTGCAACCGCAAGGAAGCAAGTTATGTCGTATCGAGCTGACCAGGGCATACTTGCCTGCGTGTTTTGGGAGGAAAAGGGGCAAGAGTCCAAGCACCTTCTTCCAGCCGTGCAGGAGGTGGTAGGATCTGGCACTATGAATGATGTGGAAACCATTACTATCCTCTCAGGCCCAGGCAGTTTCACCGGCCTCAGGGTTGTTGCCAGTTATGTTGAGACAGTCAGGGCACTCTACCCAAGTATACGTGTGCAGGAGGTGCATATGGGAGAGGTGCTCCATGTGCTCAAAAAAGGTGATCCGGAGTATCTTGCCTTTCAAGTGTATCCATCAGATTTGTTCCTCTTCCATGCAGATGGATCCTTTTTGAAGCGGGTACAAAAAGCAGACTTAGATTCTCTCAAAGGGCATGTCATAGAGGGTATGGTACTTCCTGAAGCAGAGGAATTGCTTGGGATACAGTCCTTGGACATCAAGCTGCTGGAGGAATCAGAAGTCCTCCGCGAAGTGCTCAGCTGCGCTAAAGAAGTGAAAGGAATCTTCGAGCCTTTTTATGCTAAAGGAGCGAATATTCATAAGTAGACGCGTAGCGTATCTATACAAGTCACTGTTCACTATTCACAGTTCACAGAACAACTAACTCAAAAGTCTCTATAGCCAGTGAATAGTGAAAAGTGTGTAGTGAGTAGTGAAAAGTGTGTAGTGAGTAGTGAGTAGTGATCATTGCTCCCCTCGAAGCTGCTTCACTGCCTCCACCGTATCCTTCGCCTTAAACAAGAACGAGCCAGAAACAATACAGTCAGCTCCATGAGAGCGGGCTATCTTTGAGGTCTCTGCATCCATCCCTCCATCCACATTGATATGCATATCAGGATAACTAGCACGAACCTTTGCAATAGTTTCGAGCGCTTCAGCGATGATCTCCTGGCCACTACAGCCAGGCTCTACGGTCATAATAAGCACGTGGGACACTAGTGGAAGCAGCTTCTCTATCTCTGAAAAGGGGGTAGATGGACGCCAAGTAAGACCTGGTCGCAAATCATGTGTAAGAGCAGTCTCAATAACGTCTTGCTCGCGTCCCCTTATAGTCTCCGTGTGGAGGTAGACCACATCGCAGTACGGTGACATATCCGGGAGGTATGGCAAAGGATCCTCCACCATGAGGTGAGCATCTATAGGAATATCTGTCTGAAGGTGTTTGAGAAGTGGCATACCAAAGGTCATGTTTGGTACGAATCGATAATCCATCACATCAAAATGCCACCGATCCACAAGTGGTTCGAGTCGACTCACTTCCTCCTGCAGTCGACTGAGGTCACAGCTGAGTAGTGAGGGCGACACTTCTACATCTGTGGGGTTCGAGAGCGCTTGGAGTGGGACTTCACGAAAGTTCTCCTCCTCTATGGCCTCCACCTTCCCAACACGTCGCTCGTGCCGACCAGCCTCCCAAGAGGTGGAAAGAAAAGCACTGATAAGGGTTTTCATCTCTTCCTCAGAACTAAGGTCTGCAGAGAGACAAAGCATCTGCGCATGGTCATCCTTTGCACTGCTGATCGCTTGTGTTTCCGTAGTAGCCAAGGCTGCGCGTACCCCTTTAAACTTATTCGCAACAATACACACACCTCCACCACTGCGGCACATCACGATACCACGAGCCTCTGGATCTCTTTGTATGTGAAGAGCCACCTCGGATGCAAAGTCCGGGTAGTCATCCGCAGAATCACAGGGCACATTGCCAAAATAGGTGACAAGGTGGCCTTGCTCCTCAAGCCAAGCAATGAGAGCCGGGGCAACCTTGCAGCCGCCATGATCGAAGCCGAAGTAAATAGTCTGAGACATGTGAGTCGGTAAGGGCATCATTTAAGTATACCATACACGAGCTAGTTTAGTAAGTCCTCCACATGCACAAACCCCAAATCCTTACCCTTCCAAGCCCCAGTGCCGATCTCCTCACTAGTCGTAGTGATAAAAGTTTGAATATGCGAGGGAATATGGGAAAGCAGCTGCTCCTGACGCTTGTCGTCCAGCTCAGAAAACACATCATCCAAGAGTAAGAGCGGAGATCGCCCCGTATGCTCCTCAATATAGCCGATTTCCGCAAGTTTCAGGGCGAGCACCATGCTCCTCGTGTCCCCTCGACTGGCATAGGTGGTGATGCCACGATTTTCGCATTGGAAGAGAATATCATCGCGATGCGCCCCCTTCGATGTGGACTCAAAAAGCAAATCCTTGTCGAGGCTGGATTGAAGTCCCGCATAAATATCTGAGGGGGTATATTCCTCAAGCTGCATTGAGGGCTCGTAAAGGAGCTCAAATTGCCCCTCAGTGCCCGATATATCGCGATAGAGCTTCGAGAGTGGTTCCGCAAGTTGCTCCATGAGTCGGTCACGCTCCTGCATGATATGCGCCATATGCTCACTAAGTGGCTGATCCCAGGCGGAGAGCTCATCCTTAGAGGCCTCTCGACGTTTGATTCGCTTGAGAAGTGCATTGCGCTGCTTTAGGAGTTTTTGGTACTGCACCAGGTGATGCAAGTACACAGGGGAGCTTTGTGCGAGGAGCATATCCACATACTTTCGTCGGTTGCCAGGAGCAATGAGAAGCATATTAATGTCGTCAGGGGAGAAGAACACCACATTGCTTTGCCCTACATATTCTCCGTAGCTGTACTCCACGTCGTTGATGAGGTACTTCCGCCCTTTCTTGGGGTGAAACGCAACGCGCACGTCAAAGTTCCGGCTTCTATTCTTGTCTTCAAACTGTCCTTCAATACGAAAAAATCCTTGATCCCATTGGAGTACATCCTTCACACGGTTGGTACGAAAAGACTTCACAAAGGAAAGGAAGTACATGGCTTCGAGTATATTGGTTTTCCCAATAGTATTGGGTCCCACAAAACACACGAGCTGATGCTGTGGAATCTCCAGACTCAGGGACTGGAATTTTCTAAACTGTGTTAGAGTAAGGTGGGTAAGGCGCATAGGTACATATTCTACTTAGGCTAAAGAAATAGGGCATGGGCAAGAAAGTCAAGCAAATGCAGCCAGGAATCGAGGAAATTACGCAGGTACTTCGCGATACGCTTGCCTTTTTTGCTTTGTTTGAGCGGCCTTTGCAAGAGGAGGAGCTACTGCAGTTCCTGTATGTTCACGAGAAGTTCAGAGAAGATAGAGCTTGGTATGCTAGTAGGGGGGCAAAGAGCGTGCTCCTCGATGTAGTATCAACCAACAAACAGTTCAAAGAAAAAAATGGATGGTGGTATCTGAGTGATGCGACATATTCTATGGAACCAGAGGAGTTCCAGGGTCGGGCTCAGAAATACTGGAAGCGCGTAGATCGCTATATGCCTCTTCTTCGATTCATCCCCTTCATCAGGAATGTCAGCGTCGGCAACACCCTTGCTTTTGATACGATTAAGCCAAAGGGGAGTGATATAGATCTCCTGATTATCACGGCAAAAGGACATATTTGGGAGGCGCGACTATGGACCACCATCTTACTGCAGCTCCTCGGTGTACGTCGGCATGGTAACAAAACACAAAGGCGATTTTGCTTGAGTTTTTATGTCGCTGAGGATGCGCTTGATTTTACCCCTATTCTTAAAGGGGAGGATATATACATGCAGTTTTGGCTGGCCACTTTGGTGCCACTATGGGGTGAAGACGCGTACGTGAAACTCTGCAGAGAAAATCGGCATCTACTCGAGGCATTCCCAAGGTTATCAGCGAAGAGCATGCGCTTTCGAAAGGAAGTAGGAAGGGTGCAAAAACTTAAAGAATCCCTATCATTCAGGTGGGCTTCGAATCTAGCTAAGTGGCTCCAAGCAAAAAAGATGCAACATCTCCCTGTGGCACAGACAAAGGAATCCTCTATAGTGGTTTCCGACAAGATGCTGAAATTCCACAACAAGGACAGGCGTGAAGAGTTTCGGGATCGTTGGAACAAGCTTCGTAATCCAGACTCATGATTGTCCTGTTTCTTTCCGATACACACGACCAGCCCAAATATATTGAGCAGATGTGGCAAACCCTTGAGGAGAAGCAGATTCGCCCAGCTGTGGTTATTCATTGTGGAGACCTGGTACATCCAGAGATGCTAGCCCACATCAAACAAAAAGGAGTACCGACCTACTACGCAATGGGCAACAATGAAGAGGGGCTCGAGGAGCAGCTCATGCAAGAAGCGCAGCAGGTGGGAGTGGAAATGTCTCTAGATGTGGGAGCCATAGAGGTAGATGGGAAGCGAATCGCGTTCACGCATCTACCTAGGGTTGCAGAAAGTTTGGTCGGGTTTGGTTCCTATGATGTAGTGGCTTTTGGCCATACGCATAGAAAGTATCTAGAGGAGCGAAATGGCTGCATTCTACTCAACCCTGGAGATATGGTTGGTAGGCATGGCGATCCTTCTGTGGCACTCTACGACACGCAGACCTCCAAGGTGGAATTTATAGAGCTTCCAAAGCATACACGTAGCTATCATTTTGCCACGGCATGAAGATTGGAGAGGAGCGTTGTGCGAAACAGGTGCTCCAAGGAAGTCGCCCACGCATCATGGAGTATGCGCACCCCCTGTATAACGCCCTTGTCCTCAGAAAAAAATCCACACTGCTTTTTATCTGAGAGAAGAAGGTCTCCCGACAGTTCACAGGTGTCCCACTCGGTTACCCAGTGGCGGCTTAATGGTGCCAATTCTTCTTTGGTGAATTCCCCAGGTGGCAGAAAGACATAGACTTCCGCATTGGTCGCAGCGAGGAAGCGGAAGAGGGTTTCGGAAAGTAGTCGTCGAACTTCTTTACTGTGCCTACGAAGATACACGTAGAGTTCCTCTTCTCCTTGAAAATGATGGAGAAGAGAGCGAAGTCCATCCATCCCCTGATACACCTCAGCATGGAGTCCACCAGGCGTCCTGTCTGGGGTATCAGGTAGACGAGCGAGTGCCGTATCAAGCTCCTCCTCAAGCAGCTTCCATTCCCGCCTGCGCTGCTGCACGTACTCGATCACCGTCTGGGCAGGGGCGACTTTGAAGTAGTGCATATTATTTTTGAGTATCATGGTAGCGAGTCCTTTCTCTACCAATCGCTTCAGCGTGATGTAGGTGGTAATGCGATGAATGCCAGAGCGCTCAGAAATCACAGAGGCAGGCTGCAGTCCAAGGGGAAATGCAGCAAGAAAGATTTCCAGTTCCTTATCTGAGAGGCCAATACGCTTTAAAAGGGTACGAAGTTCCATAGACACGGGTGAGCAAATACATGAGCCTAGCGTAAAAATCAGCTGCAACATTCGCAAAGAATTATCACGAATTAATTTTTCGTGAAGCGCAAAAAGTTGCGGTTGTCATCAAGAAACGAAAGGGGTACTCTTTTTTTTGAAATTTATGTCTAACACTTGTACCCATGCCAGAGACAATGATCAAACGGGGACTTACACCCGATCCAGAACACGTCGCAGTGACGAATCAAAAAATGGAAGAATTTGAAAATGAACGAGTCAATCTCATCGAGAAAGCCGTTCATTTTTCAAATGAGAAGAGAAAGGCCATCTTGAGCACACTTGAGTCTGACATGTTCGGGAGGCTCGAAGATGGTGAGAAGTTTCACCCGCTCACAGAGGATGAGTTGGCAGTGCTTCATTATGAACTCCAAAAGTACGAGGAATCAGGTCAGCTCACTGTATTTACGAATATTGAGCCTGAGTTGCATAAAACGGTAAACAATATGCGAATCAAGCAACTCACAGGAGTAGAGTATCCTGAGCTCTATGTGAAGGAGGGAGAGCGTTTAGTCAATGAAGCACTATCAAGAATGCATGTGTCTGGAGTCTTTCGTCCCCAAGATGCCAGAATGATGATACTATGGAGAGCGGCTCTTATAGGAGCAAGGCCAGGGCATATGCAAGGAATTAGAAAATTTGAGCATGAGAACACTTCAAGAGATGAGCATACTCTAGAAACAATTGTTACCGACGAGGCTGAGGAACTAAGGGATATCATGAATGAGCGCTATGTAGATGAAAAGGAGGTCCACATTATCTTCGATCCAATGCTTGCTACAAGTGGATCAATGGAAGATGCGCTCATGGAAAAACTAAATCATGCAAAGGAGGAGAAAGTTGTGATCTTATGTCTATTTGCGGCACCTGAAGGGCTGTGGCATATCCTCAAAGAATATCCAAATGTGGAAGTATTTGTTGTAAAGGTAGACACTAGGTTAAATAGCGAAGGGTTTATCGAGCCAGGAGTGGGCGACAGTGGTGATCTCACTTTCAATAGCATGACCTTGGAGGATAAAATAGAGTTTCACCGACAAATGTTGAAGTTAGCCATTATCAAGAATTTGAGAGTCCATGACATGCTAGGAGAAAGACTTGGTGTGCAAAAGCAAAAAGCACTCGTATAATAGCTCCATGCATGTAGCACTACTTGTCGACAGTATAGATACACAGCAAGCGGGCGTAGCCATCTACGCCCAGGAGCTCATAAAGGCGCTTCTAGAGAGAGCGCCTTCTTCTATGCGTTTCACCGTCATCCATGTGAAGGAAAATGAGTTCTTCGAAGGTCTTCCACATGCGATACTAGGGTACCCCAATTTGCCCCTTGGGAGCCAGACCTGGAGAATGCTGCATACCCTGCCAAAACTCCTCAGGGAACTCAATGTGGATGTGGTGCATGACACCTTTCACATGGCGCCCTTTTTGCAAACCCATGCGTCCTATAAGAGAGTGGTAACCATCCACGACCTCACCCCCATATTGTTTCCTGAGCATCATGTATGGCGTGGGCCGCTACTCCACAAGCTTTTGCTTCCTAGAATACTTCGAAACGCTGACGCAATCATTTGCCCATCAGAGTCTACGAAACAAGATGTCCTAGAGTTTGAACAACACATACAGGAACCAAGCGTCATACCTCTCGCTCCAAGGAATCTGGGTACCCCTAAAAGCATGCCAGTAGAAAAGCCGTTCATATTGTTTGTAGGGACCTTGGAGCCTAGGAAAAGGGTCACGATGCTCCTTGAAGCGTTTGAGGCTCTGGATATGAACATTGATCTCGTATTAGCTGGTGAAATGGGATGGAAAAGCTCTTCGATCCAAAAGGCTATACAGTCATCTTCGAAAAAGGATCAAATTCATCTACTTGGTAGAGTCTCTGATAGCGAGCTCGCATGGCTCTATCAGAACACTAGAGGCGTAGTATATCCTTCCATCTACGAGGG
Organism: bacterium; assembly: GCA_030430105.1. The sequence goes on from JAUIFW010000004.1 coordinate 18,545, forward strand.
ATTTGGGCTCCCTCCACTCGAGGCTATGGCATATGGAGCGCCTGTGATTGTATCAAAGAACTCCAGCCTCATAGAAGTGGGAGGTGAAGCTGCCATGTATCTAGATGGTGGTGCTGGTGACCTCAAAAACATGCTGAAGAAACTTCTAAATAGCCCTGAGGAAGAAAAACTACGCGCTACTCTTGGGAAAAAACATGCTGCATCTTTTAGCTGGAAACGCACCGCAGAACAAACCATAGAGGTGTACCAGACTCTACGGTCTATTTGACTTACGCGGCATCATCTGTACCGTAATACACGATCATAACGTAATCCTATGAAAGGAATCATTTTGGCAGGTGGAAATGGAACAAGGCTGCAGCCCTGCACCCTTGTAACGAGCAAGCAGCTGCTTCCTCTGTATAGCAAGCCCATGATTTACTATCCCCTTGAGACACTCATGAGGGCTGGGATCAAAGATATTCTCATTATCGTGGCACCAGATAGAGCAGGTGATTTCCTAAGGTTCCTAGGGAGTGGAAAGGAATTCGGGTGTAGGTTTACCTATGAAATTCAAGATGAGCCGAAGGGGCTCTCAGAAGCCTTCCTTATTGGAGAAAGCTTCATCGGTAACAATGATGTGACACTGATACTAGGAGACAATTATTTTGAGAATGATTTTGCAGAAGATATTAAAAGCTTTGATGGTGGGGCACGAGTCTTTGCAAAAGAGGTCGAGGATCCAAACCGCTATGGTGTTGTATCTTTTGATGAACACAATCAGGTAGAGTCCATTGAAGAAAAACCTTCGAAGCCCAAGTCAAATTTTGCCGTAACTGGGCTCTACGTATACGATCATACCTGTGTGGAAAAGGCAAAAAGTTTGAAGCCATCCGCAAGAGGAGAGCTAGAAATCACTGACCTCAACCGCTTGTACCTCGAAGAGGGTACGCTCGATGTGCGAACTTTTGACGGAGATTGGTATGAAGCCACCTGTAAGGTACGGGAAAAGGCACTTGCGTCATGAAAACGCTGCTGATCGTTGATCAGTTTCCGCCGCACGTTGGAGGAGCGGAGGTGTTTTACGCGCACCTGGTTCGTGCGATGCAGCCTGGTGGCGAAGTGGTCGTAGTGACAAGAAAGCATGAAGATAGAGCAGCATCGGAGTATGTGCTTGAAGTAGGTGGCCCAAGAGCTCTTTTCCCTCTTTTTGCATGGAGAAAAGCGTGGCGAGCTTCCAAGGGCGCAGATAGGGTCGTAGGCGCTATGTTTGTCGCTAGTCCCCTTGCTTGGATGATTGGAAGGTTGCGGCGCGTACCGCAGGCCCTTATTGTGTTTAATCTTGTGGGTACTTTGTTTCGCAAGGAAGTAGTGAGGCCCATAGCTTGGCTACTGAGCTGGGCAGAACTATTGCTTGTAAAACTTCCTGGGCAGATACATATCTGCACTTCTGAGGATACGAAGAAGGACTTGATAGAGCTCGGATGCAAGCGTGTGCATATCTGGAAAGGAGGGCGGGAACAAACATGGGAAGGAGTGAGAAAAACAGAAGCGGATCGAAGAAAAGGTAGGATGTTTTCCTACCATGGTCGGGTATCAGAGCTCAAAGGGCTGTGGACCCTTTTGGACGCGTATGCCAGCTATGTGCAGCAGGGAGGCGCATGGCACTTGCAACTATGCCTGGGCGGAAATATAGAGAGTGTGGAGGGTTTTCTACGTAAGCATGCACTGGAAAAGCGTGTCACGGTTCACAAAAATGTGCCGCATGACCAGGTAGTGAAGTATCTGGAAAGTGTTTCTATTGGGATCGTACCTTCGAGAACAGAAGGTTTTGGCTTAAGTGCGCTGGAGTACTGTGCCCTCGGCATTCCACTCATCGCAGCGAAGGTTGGTGCATTGCCGGAAGTTGTAGATGGGAAGGTGAAATGGGTGAAGCCTGGAGATGTAGAGGGGCTTACGCAAGCACTGCAAGATATAGAGCAAGGGAATATGCAGTGGGAAGAAGTGCAGAACAAGGCGAGAAGTTGGCAGGAATCGGAGGCGCAGATAAGAGAGTTACTTACTAGCCTTCCTAGAAAAAACACGGCGAAGTAACGTAGTTGTGTGTCCTGGCACAAAGAAGGGAGCTCTACGGATGCTGCCTTGTAGTTCCTGTAGAAATGAAGGGTGAGAGGATCGTAGCTGTGTATACTCTTCCAAGAATTCTGCTCGACGATGCTTTGCATCCCTATAGGCCCGCACCCATATCTTGCCTTTGCCTTGAAGTACCGCAGCCATGATAGACATCGCGTCTCCTATCCACACGCGCAAGGTTCTTGTACTTCCCAGGTATTTCCACCGAAGCCACCAAGAGTTTCGCATGCCATAGTAGGCGACCGTATCTGAATACCCTCCACCACTACCCTGCGATCCTAGGTGAATGGAGACCTCCGGGAGAACCGTTTGACTGCAGCCAAGCATGGCTGTGCGTATACAAAGATCTGCATCCTCAAGATACAGAAAAAAGCGAGAATCAAAGACTTCGTCAAAGTATTCAATCAAACGCTGGCAGTGCTCTCGAGTAAGTAAGAGACAGGCGCCACTCGGGCCAAGGAGCGGATCCCTCTCACGTTTCCTATGTGAACAATACCCTGAGGCATAGTAGGTGAGGCCAATATTTTCAAGCTCTTGATGTTCTCGCTGTAAGGTAAGTCCTGTGAGGTCAAAGGGCGATGAGAGAAGCGCGAGAAGTGATTCTTCTGAGAGAAAGCAATCATTGTTTAGAAGAAGGATCGGCATGTCTTGGGTTTCCTTCAGAATATGATGGATGAGAAAATTATGTCCGCCCGCAAATCCGAGATTTTCTTCTGGCTCGAGCACCTCCGTACCCAGTGCGTGCTCTTGTAAATACCTTCTAAGGACAGTGCTAACATCTGGATCCTTCGTGTTATTGAGAATAAACACCTCAAGATTCGCATGAGCAGAAAGGGCTGCCAAGCTATCCAGCGCGCGCAAGGTATGCTCCACTGGTCCAAAGTGAAGCATCGATATGGCAAGGCTGCTTGAAGTATTCATAGGGGTGGCGTACACTAGGGCTACCTATGCGTGACTCTACCAATCCATGCAAAAGAAGCAATACTGGTACATGACCTGGATGCTTGCCAAGACAGATGTATTGCTCAGGTACTCAGGATCCAGCCTCGGGTTACTTTGGGTAGTGCTCAAACCACTGAGCCTTTTTGCAGTACTAGCTTTGGTTTTTGGATCGATCTTTCAGTCCGAACCAGGGTACCTACAGCATCTCTTTCTAGGTTTGATACTGTGGTGGTATTGGTTCGAAGGAAGTATGAGTGCGCAGATGTCTCTCTTGAGTAAGGGGTACATGCTCAAAAAGTTACCTGTTCCTCATGCCAGGATCGTACTTGCATCACAGTGTCACGCGGCAGCCCTCTTTGTCGTAGAGCTGCTTCTCTTT
>JAUIFW010000081.1 GCA_030430105.1 bacterium
GGCTGTTCAAAAAATCTCGTGGATTCTGAGGTCATGCTCGGCTCTTTGGGTCTCAATGGCTTTGAAATCTCACCAGACCCCAGGGAAGCACAGACCATTATTGTGAACACCTGCTCGTTTATTGAAGCTGCGAAAAAAGCTCATATTCATAACCTCATCGCTTCCCTACCTGAGGGGTACGACACCATTGTCGGTGAGCGAGGACTTCGACTCTCCGGTGGTGAGAAGCAGCGGGTTGCTATTGCCCGCGTGATCTTGGAAGGAGCCCCTATTCTACTCTTTGATGAGGCGACCTCTTCCTTGGATAGCAGTAGTGAAGCAATTATTCAGCAGTCCATTGATGAGCTCGCAAACGAGAAAACCCTTATTGTAATTGCCCATAGGCTATCTACCATCGTGGGGGCGAATACAATTTTTGTTCTTGAGAATGGTGTGCTCAAGGAGCAAGGTACGCATAAGGAACTCCTTGAGACGAAGGGAGTGTATCAGCGGCTTTGGGAGCTGCAGCAGAAGGAAGAATCTGCGGCATAGCCGCAGGGTTGGCCGCGTCTGACGCGGCCAACTTGTAAACCGTTACTTTCTCCCCATTCTTTCCAGGAATCGCTCCACACCCAGGGACCCAACGATTGCGATGAAAATGAGAATCACATAATACATGAGGAGTTCTTGCACAGAGAACACCGTATCTTGTACGAATCCCAAGAAAAAAGCACTGTACCATGAGACCACAGAGATCGCTCCGAAGATGAAGGCTCTTCTGCGAATGCGTAGCGATTCCTCTGATTTCTTTTTCTTTGAGAAAACCACGTGTAAGAGTCTTGGGAGCATGTATTTGTGGAGTACAACTCCATTGAGAACAATCACGCCGAAGATGGCCATTTTTGCGAGGAATTTTGCCGAAGATAGGTATTTGGCCGTGTCTGTGTAGAACAAGAGTGCCCCACTTACCGCTGCTAACCCTACACCGATGAAGACGACCTTCCCCATGAATTGCATGATCTCCGCTTCTTTTTCACTAACCTTCAAATCTTTGAGGAAATGAAACAGTAAAAGATCAGAGAAGGTTGCGCCTCCAAGCCCCAGTATTAGGGAAAACACATGAAAAAGGGTCAATACATCAACATTCATAGCTCCGAGTGTTTGTAAATAAGTTTCATATGGAGGTCGCCTGTATACGCATCGTCACCAACTCTAAGCGTTCCCCCTTCGTAGGAATCCTCCTTGGACACCTCCACTTGCATGGGCGTATTTGCCTTGGTAAACAGAGGGAATATCTGTACGCAATAAGTCTTTCCCTCTGAATCATCTAGTGGTGCGAAATCGAATACTTCGTACCCTCCGTTGGCAAGCCTGCCTTGATCAGTTAACTCATTGCGTACTATGGTTTGACAGTTTTCATCTCTTAGAATCATAGATACTGGGCTTTCCGTACCATGCTCCCACCTTGGGATCCATACCATCACCCCAGAGAGTCCATCCGCTTCCGCTTGCACGAGCTGCCTTGCTGGCTCATCTGCAGAGACCTGAATGAGCTCCATTTCCGCTCCGGAAGAAAGTACTGATGTACTGTAGTAGTCATAATACCGATACTGCATCGCTGCGAGGGTGAGTACTATGCTCGCCACCGCTACTGCTGCTACCACCCATTTCTTTGCTTCAACAGAAATCCTCAGCCCCACTATTGCAAGAAGCCCTACAGGTAAGAGTGGAAGTAGGTATTTGGTCTGCATGAAACTCACCTCGTACCATCCAACGGGATCATCAAGTGCATAGAGTACAAGAAAGAGCAGGGCTGTGTTTGCAAGGAAGACCCCGAGATACACCCATCGATGCCAGGCTGGTATCTTTGCTTCTTCCGATTTTCCAATAAGCAGCGTATACCCTCCAAGTAAGAGCAGTACATAGTGGACGCCAAAGAGTTCGTAATCACCCCATCCAAGTACCCCAAGTATATTCTTCCAATAGTAGTCCAAATGATTGTTTATACTGCGCACCAACACCTCTCCAAAATGCCACGGATTTTGAAGTACTCCCATTAATTGCTCACCCCTATTCACAGAGCCCGCATCCACATAGTCTCCTACAGAAAAAATCCCTCGTAGCAGAAAGAAACTCCCAAGGAGTACCAGGATTGATCCCACCACGTACCACCAGTAGTGGGTTGTGTTCTTGAATTTTTCCTTTGGCAGGAGCATAAACAGTAGCGCTAAGGGCATGTAGCCTATCTTGGCGTAGACGCCAAAGAAGGCGACAAGGAGTAAGAGCACCAGATCCTTGTTGCTGTAGGACTTTTTCACATAGACGAAATGTAGCAGTAGCGCGAGAAATAGGAATACACCTGCGTAGTGCAGTGCATCAAGACTCAGGCTACTTACCTGTTGCATGAACATGGGTAGTAGGGCTACAAACCCAAAGAGAGCCCGATAGAAAGGCAATAGCTGCAGTGCAAAGAAGATAATAAGTACCGCGGTCAACATATTTGCGTACCTTCCAGCATAGAGTAAGGAGAGTGCATCCGCTCCAAATAGCTTCCCTATGCTCATCCCGATAGCCTGAGGAAAGGTGGCCCAGACCGGCGATTCACAGAAGGGTGCTTCCGCAAACACGAGCTCACCATCAGCCTGTATGGCACCACCCGCAAGTTTGTCTCCATAGACTTTTTCCGCATAGTTGTAGTTTACATCGGTAAGTCCCATCCTGTGACCTAGGGTAAATATTTCTTCTGGCACATAGGCCCCTGGCTTCCCCTCTTCGTTTTCTGTACACAGGAGGTTCCCCTCCGATACCCAATACGCCTTCTGAAAATGGTGGTACTCGTCCATCACCTGGAAGGGCGGCATAGCAAAGACCATGATAGACCCAAATACTAGCGCTAGCGGAAGGTATACCCAGGCAAAGGAGAGTTGCTTCAAGCGTTTGAACAGTGGGGACAGGAACATGTGAAGAGTAAGGTATACCTGTATAGTTTACCGTGCCTTTCGCCGTATGTGAAGACTCCGGGGATAATAGGAGAGAATGCACCATAGGTGCCGGAACCCATCTCGAAAGGTGCGTAGATGTGGCTCTCTTGAACGCTGATCCTTGAGAAAATGGATGGGGATTTCCTTGGTTCGAAGCCCACATACCATGGGAAGTATGGACACCTCACTTGCAAATTCCATACCTGTTTTTTCCAAGAATTCCAGGGGGAAACACTCCTTTTTGAAACCTCGCATACCGGAGTTGCAATCAGTGAGCTCACCTCTATACAATACTCTAATCAAAAATGTCAAACATGGTGTCCCTATATAGCGATGTAGCCAAGGCATAGCTCCTGGCGTAATGGTGCCACCAAGCCTCGTTGCAATCACCACCTCTGTCCCCTTCCGTAGCTCCTCTAACATATCTGGAAGATACCGAAGATCATAGGAACCGTCTGGATCCGCATACAGCACATAGGTACCCCCTGCCTCCCTAAACCCTCGCATGAGCGCACTGCCGTATCCTGGCACTTCCTCTCTTACCACCCTCGCGCCATGTTTCCTTGCGATACTGGCAGTGTTATCTGAGGATCCATTATCCACAACTAGGAGCTCCAGATCCGCCATTTTCAGCACTTCCTTGGTTTGTATAAGCGCATTTGCAATGGTTTCCTCTTCGTTGAGACAAGGAAATACTACGGTATATAGGGGTGCTTGTTTCTTCATCTCTCCCACTCTAGCAGAGTCTTGGAAAAAGTACCTATGGGTATAGGCAAAAAGGATTGCCCTATGATATACTGTATTGATATTCGTAAAACAAACACAACCATGAAATCTGTATCAGAATTCATACTCGCAGAGGATCGGCTGTGGAAGGTGCTTGCGGTGATCGCAGGATTTGTCCTTTCCTTGACCGCATATTTTATGGT
>JAUIFW010000082.1 GCA_030430105.1 bacterium
TGTAGAGTAATATCCATTTGAATCCTTTGTATATGGACCAAACTCCGACCCATCGAGCCTGGCAAGCACTCGAATCTCTTCGGTAGTCTTATCAATTGCTGGATCCATGATTCCAAAGACCTCTCTCCCATCTCTAAATTTCTGCAGGAGATTATACGGTAGATACTCTTCAAGTAGGGAATCTCCATCCGTGGTCCAATCCAGCAAGAAATTAAAGGAGCGGAAAGGTTGTGCGTAGTCCTTATACGACTCCATGTACCCTGTTACAATCCAATCGTACATACCGTATTCATACTCGTGATCGAGCCATCCAACGCCGCGGAAGATACCATCTTCTACAATAGGGTAGAACATAAGGAGCTCTATAGGACGGCTCTTTGCCATCTCTGTATATTCCTCCATATCATCTCGTTCTACAAAACACTCATCTGGAGTCATATACCGATTGGTATCCCCATATGTTTCCTCTTCGTAATACATATCACTCACCACGCTCCAGCAAGCACCTTCAGTCATCATGTCAAAGTGCTCTGTTGGGTTGTAGAGTATCTCCGAGGTTTGCTCGTAATAATACCCTGACTGTGACTCAAAGGTAACAGCGTAGCGCATACTCGTGCGTATATCTTGCTTCACTTGAATATCAATTGTGGACTCGTCCTCATACTTTACCCAGTCTCCTTCCTTGAGATTGCGTATCTTTCCCTCTGCATCTCTCTGATAGCTATCTATTCTGTATCGCTTCACTCCTCGGTATGGAGTGACCTTCCAAGAAAGGTCTAGTAAAGCAGTCTTGTCTGAAACAAGCGCTGCCACTTCGCTGCTATTGGTTTCTGTAGCGAAAAACACAGGTTCAAACGCTTGTATTTCGGCAGCTGTGGGAGTGGTGGTTCCTAGTTTATTGGTCACATCCACGCCAAAGTAGCGGGGATACCCCTCAGCTACTGTGGTTTCAAAGCTAATCTTTCCGTCAGCTCCAATTTGTTCTGGCTTGGTCAGTACCTTTGGATCCTCCTTTGTCCATGGGTTTTTTACTTCCACAATGCGGACGTAGTCATCCGCTTCGTTCCATGTGGGGTCCCATGCAAACGTTACGTTTACCGTACGAGTAGCGTAGCTATCTCGCTTCACTGTTCCCGTAAAGGGAGACTGCACTGCTGCCTCAGCAGTGAGTAGTATTGGGGCAATGAGGCCCAGGGCTATAGCAAGAGCCATGACTCTCTGAAGCAAACGACGCATAGATATAGGGGTTATAAACAGATATATAGTACTATCATTTTTTACGATTTTTTCAAGCTCACACTAGGTTTACCGTCAACCCTGGTTGTTGTCAGTGCCGGCGAGTGCCTTTCCAGCCACATAGCCTGTGCACCAAGCATTCTGGAGATTGTATCCTCCCGTATACCCATCACAGTTCAACACCTCACCTACTACATAGAGTCCTTTGCACTTTTCTGACTCCTGAGTTCGCTGATCCACCTCACCAAGCTCTATCCCTCCTGCTGTGACAAACTCATCTCCAGCACCCTTTCCTTTACATATGACGGGAAAATGCTTGAAATGTTGCACTATATGGTGTTTTTCCTTTTTAGAGAGTTCTTGTGGTCGTTTTTCAGATATCTGGATCTTATCCAATAGAGCCTCCTGCAGAGATTTTGGCAGGAGGGCTTTTTGATTTTTCATAAGTTTTTCTTCTGAGGTCAAGAGCCTAAGAAGCTCTTCTTCTGTGCATTTCGGAAGAAAATCTATCATGAATGTATAGGGAAGAGCTTCATATGCTAGATCACTCGAAAGTGCAAAAAAGGCAGGACCAGTAATCCCCCTATGCGTAATCAGTATAGGCCCAGTATGCGCATGCTTCCCATACCTAACCGTTGCCGCCTGGAGACTCACTCCAGGGCAAGGAAGCACCTCTTCTGCAATACAGGCATAAAGTGATGGAGCCAACGGAGAGATCATATGCCCTACCTTTTGAAGCAACGCGTACCCTGCGCCAGTGGAACCTGTATGCCGATAGCTTTGCCCTCCCGTTGCAATAACGCACTTATCAACTTCTATAGTTGTATTTTCTACCTGAATATGAAACTTATCTTTCTTCTGTTTAATGTTGGTCACATTTGCGCCAAGCTGTATCTCTACCAAATCAGCATTCCCAAACATACGCTCAAACACCCCAACCACATGATCACCATTGTTTGATTTGGGAAATACACGACCATCGTCCTCTATTTTCAATGGAACACCATGAGTTTCAAAGAATTCATAGACATCCTTGGGGCCAAATTCATGAAAGGCATAGCGCAAGTATCGACCACCTCGAGGATAGTTCTGAAGTGCTTTTCGAATATCTTGTGTACCAGTGGTGACATTACAGCGGCCCCCACCAGAAATCCGCACTTTCACTCCAAGCTTCTTATTTTTCTCAATTATTACGACCCGCTCTTTTCCACCGGCCATAAGGTAACTGGCTGCAGCCATCATGCCTGCAGCTCCGCCACCTATGATTGCAATACTCATACTATCGTTTTGACTTCTCTAGCAGAAGGATAGCGCCAATTCCAAGTACAATCAATACGAAGGCGCCCACAAGCTCCGCTGAAATACCTTGATTAAAGGGTAGATAGTGGCTCTCAGATAGCGCATAGGTTTTCCCCCTATAGGTCACCTCCTCTAGCGCTGTGCGCCATGGCCACACCTTGGGGAGTGTCCCCAGCATGAGGCCGGTTAGAAATGCAATTGTCCCTGCATGATGCTTATGCAGTAGCCAATGCAGAATCTTGATAAACAGGAGGAGACCTGTGACAGCCCCTGCTGCAAAGATAGCTAGTACGCCAAAATCTCTCTCAGAGACACTTTGAATCACAGGCCCATACAATCCTAGGAGCAGAAGTATAAAGCTACCAGAAATACCAGGCAACACCATCGCGGTGATTGCTATCATTCCCCCAAAGAAGAAGGTCAGCAGACCTGGCGCTAAGGTAAATGGTTTAGCAAAGACAATGAGTAGCCCAAATAGAACCCCAAGAGCTCCCATAGCCACCGCTTTGCCATTCCACGATATACCCTTGGAAAGGGATATAATACTTGCTCCTACCAGACCAAAGAAGAATGACCACAGGTATACTGGATAGGTTGCTAGCACAAAACTCAGTAGCTTGGACAAGCCGAACACCGCAGTGAGCAGCCCTACACCCAGGCATAGCAAGAACATACCATCTATCGCCTTCCACCATTCACCAAGGCTTGTTTTTCTTCCTACCAAACGCCAAGTTTTTGGTGCTATCGCATGCACAGCATCAATGAGTCGGTCATAGATTCCTGTGATGAATGCAATAGTTCCCCCTGAAACTCCAGGTACAAGGTCACTTGCCCCCATAGCTGCTCCCTTCAGAGCAGTTTCCAGCATCTTTATTTTTTCCATACCTTCCATTTCTTATGCTTCTCCGTCTGCTCATCAAGCGTCTTTTTTTCAAAGACGAGCATAAAGAGGAAGCTAAGGACAATCAGATCATAGAGAAACCTTCCTCCTGTAAACATGGAAAGAGACTCAGCAAATAATCCGTTGGTATATGCAGACAACAGGATAAGGATCACAAAGGAGATACTTGTGAACCACCCTTCCCAGGTAACGGGAGTTGTCACCCTGCCATGTTTTTTGTGAAACCAATGCTTGGTATGCATAGCGATGCGTCAGTAGTAGTACTGCTATTTAAGCGTAGCTGCGCCCCTGTCGCAAGGACTTCATAGCGACAGCCACACCAAAGCGTCCTGCAGCATCCCTATCCCTTCGATAACTCCACCATTCTTCAGACTGCTCATAGGTACATATGTGCATAAACTCTTGCTGCACCCCAGGCACACCGATCTCTTGCAAGTGCAAACTTAGGAG
>JAUIFW010000083.1 GCA_030430105.1 bacterium
CTTTGTGAAGCATATGCAAGGAGAAGAGCTCTTTTCCTCATATATTATTCGGCAGTTTTGTCGGCTCAAGGAGGACTTTGGGTTTGATGGCCTGTTCTTAGGAGATGGGCTGCTTGGTTATCGAAGCTTTTTGGACCCCTTATCTACCAAGGATTTTTCTTATGCAACAAAGGCTTGGAGTCTTTTTATTCGACATGTGGCTGAGGGGGTTCATCGGCGAAAGGGACTTCTTTCCTCCTTTGATGTGATGGGAAGGACATTTTCTGAAGCTAAGTCTTCTGGTGTAGATTATAGGGATGTGCTTACACATTTGGATGCGTTGTATGTACAAACCTACGGACAGACAGCCTGGAATGAATATATGCGTATTCCTGGGTATGACTTAGATAGGGATCAGGCTGCGCTTGAATCTATTTATAGAGAGATTTCGCCAAAGCAGCGAAGGAAGCTTCAGTATACCTTGGAGATTCGAGATAGTGTGGAGGGATGGGAGGCTTCAAAGGAGCATATGAAGCATCAAATCATGGCACTTGACCCTTTTGCGGCAGGGAAGCTTGGAGTGTGGGCGAATGAGGTGGTGAAGCAGGTGCTTATGGGAGATGTTGAAGTATAAGCATACGCTATAGCGTGTGCTTATACTTTAAATGGCAGATTTCAAATTTCAGATTACAAATATCAAATGGTATTCTGACCAATTCATGGGTATGTTTGCCTATAGTGCAGCTTTTATGTCTTCTACGGTTCCTCCTACTATGGTGTCTTCTACATTTCCATCCTTATCTATAACGACTAGGGTGTGTTGTAGTGTGATGCCAAATTCCTTCCGCAGTTCGAGCTCGTTGTCGTAGTCGACCTTAAGTACGGTTCCAGCTAGGTCTGATGAAGCGTTCTTTATTGCTGTATCTAGTTTTTTGCATGTAGGGCACCATGCTGCATGGAAGAAGAGGATATGGCGTTTCCCTGCGGCTTCTTTCCGTACATCTTCTGAATAGTCTGTATATGAAAATGTAGCTGTAGTTTCCATGTTTTCTTCCTTCTCCTCTTGGTTTTCTTTTTCGGAGCTAGTTTCCATTGGTACATCTTTTTCTAATGAGTCTTCTTTAGGGGCGTCCTTTGTTTCATTATCGGCTTTTGCGTTTGTAGTGCTCTCCGCTGTTTGAGCAGGTTCGTTTGTAGTATCGTTCATGAGGTTTGATACGGTGCTCTGGGAGCAGCTTGTAACTAGAAAAGCAGCCAAGATGGCAAATATATATCGATACATGAGGAAATCTTATGAGTACTTCGCATATAGTAGCTTGTTTCCTGTAATTTTCTCTTCTTTTGGGTTGACGACTAGGTATTCCCTAAGTAGTGTGCCAAAGAACTATTTTCGAATCCTTACGCCCACTATCATGGCTCGAGTATGTGAAATCACCGGAAAGCGCTACAACAACGCGAATAAGGTAAGTCATTCTAACAGAAAGTCTAAATTTCATCAGAACGTAAATCTTCAGTGGAAGTGGTTCTACGTACCTGAGCATAAGGCGTGGATCAAGCTTCGTGTTTCAACTAAGGCAATCAAGACTATTGCAAAGTTCGGAGTGCTTTCTACACTCAAGAAATACGGACACAAGACAAGTATCGTACTCTAAGACCTATTTAGATATAGAATCATGGCAGCACCAACTAAGAAAACATCGAAGTCTAGAACCAGAAGGAGATTTGCTTCTTTTGTAACTAAGAAGAGAAAGAAGCTTGCAGCAGATATGCAGCTTGTGACTTGTTCTCATTGTGGAGCGAAAAAGCGAAACCACTATGCTTGTATGAAGTGCGGACACCTCGGTGCTCGACATGTACTCAATACTGCGAAGAAGGACAAGGTAAAGAAAATTGAAGCATAAGTTTGGTTTGGAGTAGGAACTCCGCAGATCTTTTTATCCAGGAACACTTGGTTTATGGCCATATCACGTCACGCGTGTAGAGAGATAGCTCTTCAGACTCTGTTTGCGTGGCTTTTTTGGTCTCAGCAAATGGATACGAAGCGCAATGTAAAGGACGTACTAGAGCAGCTCTTGCAGGTGTATTTCCAGTATGTGGATGAGGATGTGAGCTTTGCTGAGAATATTGTTGTTGGGGTTGAGAAGCACTTTGAGGAGATCGTGAAGCAGATTGAGGCCTATACTCCCCAATGGGACTTTGCTAATACAGCAATGGTTGATCAGGCAATTCTTTGTGTGGGTGTGTATGAGCTCCTTTTCAATAAGGATGTACCCGATGTGGTGGCTATCAATGAAGCTATTGAGCTTGGGAAGAAATTTGGTAACGAGACAAGTTCCAAGTTTGTGAATGGCGTGCTTAATAGTATCATGAAGGCGAAGAAGTGATGTATTTACTGATCACTGCTCACTAGTCACTGTTCAATATTCATTTATGTAGTTTATGGAGATGCGCGTTGAGCTTGGGCCTTTGGAGGAGAAGCTAGGAATTCATTTTGAGGGAGATCCACTTGCTTTGCGGGTTTTTGTGCATCGGTCGTACTTAAATGAGCATGACGATGAGGGATTAGCTTCCAATGAGCGACTTGAGTTTCTTGGGGATGCGGTGCTTGAGCTTGTTGCTACGGAGTATTTGTATTTTACCTATCCTGAGAAGGCGGAGGGTGATTTGACCGCTATACGAAGTGCTTTGGTAAAGCGTGAACATCTGGCGAAGGTTGGGCGTGAGCTTGAACTTGGTCATTTCCTTCTATTTAGTCGTGGTGAGGAGCAGTCTGGAGGGCGGGAGAAGGACTATATTCTTGCGAATACGGTGGAGGCGCTTATTGGGGCGATTTATCGACTAAAGGGGTATGAGGTTGCCAAGGACTTTATTAGTCGTTATATCCTTGTGAATACGGAGCAACTTCTGACAGAGGGGGCGCATGTGGATAATAAGTCAAAGTTTCAGGAATTGGCGCAGGAGAAGGTGGGGATTACGCCTACTTATGAGTTGGTTGCGGAAGAAGGGCCTGATCACTCCAAGGAATTTGTGATGGGTGTGTACCTTGGTGAGGAATTGGTGGCAGAAGGGCGAGGTAGTAGTAAGAGGAAGGGAGAGGATATGGCTGCCGGTGAGGCTATGCGAGTGAAGGGTTGGTAACCTTGCCCTGTATCGCGTTTAGCTTTGGAGTTTTTGTAGTGTAGGTAGTTGACCTATTTCTTATTTTGTGTATTTTACTTAAAATCAAATATATGGAGGATTTAGGAATGCAAAGAAATCTTGAGGATAGCTATGGTGAGTTACTTCATCTTATACATCAGGAAGATGAGGTGCCGGACTCATCATCGTTGCTAATGTATGCGTTTTCTAATATTCAAGATGTTTTGGAGACACGAACCGAAGACTTGGTAGCAAGTAAACTTGTGAAGAAGGGTGCATGGTACGATGATACTCTTCGCAGTATTGTCTTTAATATACTCACGCATGATGGGGAGTATGTATTTAAGGCATGGGATGATCCTAGAGGAAGTGATGAACTGCATACACTTCATTGGGCGAACGAAGCGCACCCTATCGATCAAACCATGTGGGATGTTCAAGTCCGGGCACCTATCTTTTTGGATGGTGCTGAGGAGTCAGGTAGACGTGGTTGGGTTCTCATGAAGGATGAGGGTTCAGCTCGATGTGATGATATAAGTCCAGATGAGTGTTTGACAGTATACGATGCATATCGAACTTGGATCAGTGCATTTGAACCAGCATTGCCCGAGATATCTAGAGGTTTTGCCTTAGAAGAAACGTACAAGGCAGATTATTACCATGCGAGTCGATTGGCAAAGTGGTCGCTTGTAGCTCGTAGATACACGGAT
>JAUIFW010000084.1 GCA_030430105.1 bacterium
CCTCAGTGATGGCGCCTTTATTGCAAGCATTCCTGTTTCTGCCCCTGGATCTAAGGAGAGTCGCTCATGTGCAATTTCTGTCTCTCCATCCGTTGTTGTGACTCGAATATCCTTCCCGTCTGGACTCACCGTGGAAAAGAAGTTTGTAGGAAATAGGGATAAATCCACATAGAGTGCAATGTCTGCTTGATCAGTAGATACAAGAGTCGGATCGTGGGAGAGTTTTACTCGGTTTGACCAGTTTGTATCAAGCCATGCAGCGTGTACCTGAGACCATGATAGTAGCCCTAAAACCAGAAAGAAATACAGAAGCTTTTTCACTAGATATACTTAGAGGTATTCTATTCATTATATCATATGAACTAGTGTATCGCCCTATTTCACCGTGCCCTTGAGGCGTTCCCAGTCCTCTGAGAACTTTCCAAAGGCCCCCTTGTATGCAGCGTGCTCACTATAGGCTCTTTTAATGAGGGAAAAGTTCGTGTTTTGTCCGAGCACGTAGATTTTGAGATCCCTTGGAACCTTGGCTGAGTCAAAGTTCTTTCTGTTAAGATTGAAGTAGCGCTTCATGCCTCCCAGTTGGTCTTGAAAAGAAGGATAGGGACGACCCGGGAAGATTTTTTGCTTGGTCGCACCTAGAAACTGTATCAAGCCGTAGGCCTTGGACGAAGGATTAACCATTTGATAGTCGAACTTAGACTCAGAATAGATCACTACGAGTATGGCAAAGGGATTTACTCCCAGTTCCTTCCCCAGCTCATTTACATACTTCTCGATGGACGTGATGTGTGCCATCGCTCTTTGGAGCTGGGCTGCTTTCAAGCCTTGTTTGAGCAGGCTTTGTAGCTTTCCTTTGTCTAAGTGTACTGGCCCCTTGTATGCAAGTGCCTCCGGACTGTCCGGTGTTTTATCCTTGAGGAACTCGGCCATACTTTCCGCTGTCTTTTTTTGTACTTCCTTCGCCTCATTCTTTTGATCACTATTTTCTTTCACCTCCAATTCTACAATAGTGTTCTTTCCAGATTCCTCTGGCGAGAGCTCTGTGATGGTGTTTACTTCCTCTAACTCATATACACCTTGCTCTTCATTCACGCTTTGCTCCTTAGTTTGAATCCTTGTATTGATCGCTTCCCCTGCTTCTTTTACTTCAGTACTTAGCCCCGAGCCCACTACATGCTGGACCTTTTCCTTGGTGGCTGCCTGCGCATCTCCAATATACTGCGCCAAGCCTTGATTTACTACCGCACTTCCTGTGATCATTGCAAGGTTCACAAGTAAGAAGTGCTTCGTAGAAAGACCACCTGCCATCTTTCCAAGCTCATCTATACGATGAACTAGCCCTTTATTCAAGGACCTCCATAAATTTTCTCCCCGTTTGAAAACTTCGTTATTGTCTAGCTTTGATCTCCCCTTGTGCATGATATAGATAGTATCTATCTATATATTATACAATACTTTATATATTTAATCAAGTTCCCTATAGTTCAGGGAGTACTGTATAGCGCACATAGTCAGTTCCAAGGTCATACGGGACCTCCTCAAAGGGAATGTATTCTATGGTACGATTGTCCACCCATCTGAGTCCCTCTGGATCTGGGACGCAGCTTGCAGACCCACAGTTATATGACACCGGTAGATCTAAGGTCATGGAGTCGATGAGGCCTTCCTCTTCCACATGGAGTACAGTCACTTGCGTGAGCTTCGCAAAGGAATCGTCTTCAAAACTCTGTGTAAACATAAGAAGCAAGCTGCCATCTGGTGACCATCCATGAAAACTCACACCGTCGAGCTCCTCTGGAAGGGCGTACAGCTCCTCCTCTACTCCCGTCTCTATATCGTATCTTCGAAGCATATCCCAGCCTTCTTTGGGATATATTATCCATGGCTCTGTAGGATGCAGACTAGGCATTGCTGGAGGACAATCGAGCGCCAACTCAAGTCCTTCACTTACCATGACCTGATTTCCACTACTATCCATCACCCTATAAAAAAAGCAGGATGCTACCGCTAGCTCTTTTGCTTCTTCGATAACGTATTTGGTATTCACATTCTCTTCACCTATTACTACTAGCTCTCGTTCTCCACCAAGCTCCCCTTCTACGGGAACAGTACCAGAGGAAAACGTGCTAAGGAGTAGCAACCCGACCAAGAGTTCAAAGAATGTGTGCATAAGAGCGTGAAGAGGTATCACTATAAGCATACGAAAATTGACTCTTCAGCCAACTTGATTCTTATGGTTTGTTTCCACGATATAATAATGGCTCTAAAGCTTTTTTTCTTTGTGTGTGAACAGGTGAAGGCATATACTGCCCGGGTCTTATATTGTTTCCTATTTCCGTGGAAAAGCAGCAGCGCACTTCTATTATCAAGCGTTACTTTGTACCGTACCTCATGCAGTACAAGTGGCGGATAGTCTTTGTCGCCTTTCTGCTTATTGGCGCGAAGGTGGCTGGAGTACTTGCTCCTGTCTATCTGAAAAATGTGGTGGATTATCTGCAGCGTAGTATTACGGAGGTGCCCGTGATCGAAACGCTCTTCTTCCTTGTTGGTGTGTACTTTACGGTGCGTCTCCTTTCTGTGGTACTTGCGGAGCTTAAGGACTTTCTCTTTTCCAAGGTAGAGGCGCGGATCACGAGGGATGCTTCACGGGATGTATTTGCCCACTTGATGCGGCTTTCCCTACAGTTCCACCTCATGAAGAAAACCGGATCCGTTGCAACGCAGATCCAACGCGGAATCAGTGGAATTGAGTTTATCTTCCGTTTCTCTCTCTTCAATGTCGTCCCTACGATCATTGAATTTATCTTTATCCTTGGTATTCTCCTCTACTTCTATCACTGGAGTTTTGCCGTCGTGACTCTTGCTACGGTGGTGGTTTATATGGCCTATACCATCTGGATCGTGGAACGACGAAACCATATCAACCGGAAGCTCAACCAGTTGCGTAACGTAGCAAATGGTCATTCCATCGATTCTCTCGTGAATATCGAAACCGTACAATACTTCACCAACGAAGAGCATGAGGTGGAGCTGTACGATAAGAAGCTCGCTGAGGTGGAGGATACCATGCTTGCTTCCAAGAATTACCTGTACCTGACCAACCTTGGGCAAGGTGTGATTATTTCCCTTGGAATGACTGCCCTTCTCACCATGGCCTCCTTGCAAGTGCTGGATAGTACGATGACTATTGGTGACTTTACGCTGGTTACAGTCTTTATGGCTCAGGTTTCTATTCCTCTCTCCTTTATTGGGTTTGTGTACAGGCAGATCAAGGATAGCTTGATCAACATGGAGGATATGTTTGCGCTTATGGATGTTACGCAGGATGTTCAAGACAAGGAGGGTGCTGTGGTCAAAGAGAGTTTTAAAAAGGATATCACCTTCGATAAGATAGGCTTCCATTACGATAGTAATCGTGAGGTGCTCAAAGACCTTTCACTCAAGGTGAATAAAGGAGAGATGGTTGCTCTGGTTGGGCCAAGCGGAAGTGGAAAGAGTACAATTTCTAAGCTTCTTCTTCGCTTCTACGATATTCAGGAAGGAGATATCGCTTTTGATGGCGTATCACTTACGTCCATGACCTTGGATTCACTTCGAAAGCTCATCGGGGTCGTGCCACAGGAGCCCGTACTCTTTAACGACACGATTCGCTATAATATTTCCTAT
>JAUIFW010000085.1 GCA_030430105.1 bacterium
TGTAGACGTAGATGTTGGCTCGGTTTCCCAGTTCTTCTTTTTTGATGGTTTTTTTGGGCTTGAGCTTTGAAAAGGAGAAGGTGTTGGAGATGATTGTGGTTCCTTTTTTGCACTCCTTTTGTAATTTTGGAAGCAAGTCGTCCATGGTTGCAGGAAGCAGGTAGAGGAGGACAACGTCGTATTTGCCAATATCCACGGTGAAGAAATTTTTTCGAAATATCTGTACGCGTTTATTTCAAAAGGGTTTTGCCAGCCAGTGGAAAATAAGTGGTAGGGGAGCATACTCGTATCCATGGAGTAGTGCCTTTGGGGCAACCTTTGCTGCGGCGTACAACGTGGTACCGTTACCTGCGCCAAGATCACAAATAGCCTTTGCTTTCGAAAGGTCAGTGGCTTTGACCATAGCGTTAGTTTGCTTTCTCGATGAGGGTACAAAGGGAACTTTGATAAAAAAGCCTATGCCAATGGCGAGCATGACGATAAATATCCCAAGGAGCGCGAGAACGAGGAGTGCTACAACAAGGGTGGTAACTGCTGGGTGCATGGCTATTTTTTACGTTTTTTCTTGAGGAGCGAATGTAGTTCGTGTTCCTTGTGCTCCTTTTTTTCGTGGTGGTGAAGAACCATTCTACTTTGCTTCGTTTCTTCTTCCGCATGCTCATAGAGGCCGGCTCCCATGATCGCAACACCACAGGCGATGATGAGAAGTAGGGTAGAGCTAATTGCTGGGGTCTGTACGCTAAAGCTAAGGAATCCTGAAAAAATGCTGTAGGCGATGAGGCCGAGCTGGATGATTTGGATCCCTAGGATGACATGCATTTTCCCGCTTGTGCCAAAGAAGTCACCAAAGCTTTTCCCATAGATGGAACCGATTACTACGGTTGCTGCGTATGCAGAGGTAGCAATAATCAAGTACCCAATAAGTTTGATAAAGTGGCTGGTCCCACTGATGGTGAGGCCCTCCATAGAAGCCCAAGGTGTGAATGTAAGAACAATTGCCGCGATACTGCTGAGAAGAATAATTTTTTCTTGAACAGAAGACTTGTGGAGAATATCCATGATGCTTGCTCCAGCTTTGTGGGAGAGGTTTTTTATGTCCTGTCCGGTGATACCTTGATCCTCGTGGTTTTGAAAGGAGCGATGTTTCATAGGGCTATTAAAGCTATCGATGGTCAGTGTAACACAGCTCCACCTATTGAAAAGCAGACCAGTTTGACGAAGTAGCTGCTCGCCGGATAGACTAGACTTGTCTTATGATTTAGCTTTTGCATGAAACGACTTCTCCAGGTATTTCTTCCACTTCTTTTGCTTCCTATAGCTTCTGCAGCTTTTTCTGATGTGGGGAAGGACTATGCATACTTTGATGGCATCACCTATTTGGAACGAGCTGGAGTAGTCCAAGGGTATGAGGATGGGACCTTTCGCCCTGCTGCTACGGTGAACCGAGCAGAATTTATGAAACTTCTTTTTGAACCAAGGACGACAGAAGAAGAACGATCGGAATGTGTGTTTGAGGAACTTCCATCAGATGTGGAGCTTGATGCATGGTACGCACCATATGTATGTATTGGATATAGTCTCGATGTGGTGCAAGGGTATACAGATGGAACCTTTCGTCCTGCGAACACCCTCTCTTTTTCAGAACTAGCCAAGATATTAGTGAATGGACTTGCGCTTTGGGATGGCCCACTTGCAGGTGATCCGTGGTATGAGCCCTATGTGCGTGCGCTTGAGGATTACCGTGCTATTCCAACTGCTGTGATTCGTTTTGATCAGCTTGTGACCCGAGAGTTGGTTGCTGAGATGCTGTATCGCACACTCGCAAATGTGAGGCATTTGCCATATAGTACCTATGAGGTCATTGTCTCAGAAGGAGAAGATGAGCTGCTTACGTGTACGGCCTATTGGGAAGGGTTTGTCCCAGATTTTGCTACGGAAACTTGCGTGTTTCACGGATCTTCAGACTGTAGTAGCCCATATACGTATACGGTTCGCTCAGCGTGTGAGGATGCCTTTGATTTTTAATGAGACTCTATGACATCCTTGTTTACAGAATCACTTAGGGGAAAATTGGTTTTGGTGCGTGTAGATTGGAACGTTCCTATGCAAAGCACGGGGAAGGTTTCTGATACAACGCGTATTGAGGTTAGCTTGGAAACACTTCGGCATATTCGAGAGGAAGGGGGAATGCCCGTGGTATTGACGCATATGGGTAGACCTCATGGGCAGGTTGTGTCGTCTCTCTCAACACGCCAACTGATTGATGTGGTCAAAGAGAACTTTGAATTGGAAGGACGATTTTTTGAAGATATTCCTGATAGGGCTGAACTTGAGCAGCTGATAGAGGATGATGGGTTTGACTATGTCCTTTTGGAGAATATGCGTTTTTGGAAGGAGGAGGAAGCAAATGACGAGCTCTTTGCCAAGAAGCTTGCTGCCTTAGGAGATGTGTATGTGAACGAAGCCTTTTCTGTGAGTCATAGGAAACATGCCAGTGTGTATGCGCTTCCTACGCATATGAAGCGCACTGCTCTTGGTTTTTACGCTGCCTCTGAGGTGGAGCATATACGGGGGGCCATGGAAACAAAGCGGCACCCTTTAGTACTCATCCTTGGTGGTGCGAAAATTGATACCAAGATGGGGGCATTGAAAAAGCTCATACTGCCAAGTGATACTTATCTGCTTGGTGGAGGTCTTGCCAATACCTTTTTGGCAGCGCAAGGGTATGAGGTGGGTGAATCTCTTGCTGAGACAGAGAAGCGTGAGGAAGTGCGGCATATGATGCTGGAGATGGAGTTTGATGAAGATGAACTCTATCTTCCCTCTGATGTGGTGGTAGCAGATGAAGAAGATGCGCTTACTCATGTGGATATTATGCTTGAGGGAGTAACACCTACGATGCATATCCTGGATATAGGAGAGCAGACTCGTGAGCTGTATCGAGAACTTATCGCAAAGGCTGGGACGGTGATTTGGAATGGGCCTATGGGAAAGTATGAACTTTCTGAGTACAACGAGGGTACGAAGGCTATCGCGGAAGCTTTGGTGGCCTCTCCAGCGACATCGCTTATAGGTGGTGGTGATACGATTGATGCGGTGAAGCGAGCTGGTATCCCTCTAGAGGGATTTACGCACGTATCCACAGCCGGAGGAGCCATGCTAGAGTTTATGGAGCATGGAAGTTTACCTGGATTATCAGTAATCGATGGGCATGATTAAAGGACTGCTTTTAGTTGTTGGGAAAGCAAAACAAGCGTGGGTGCGTGATGGTCAGGCGCATTTTGAGAAGCTACTATCTGGTATGATGCAGCTTGAGGTGAGGGAGGTGGCGGAAGGTCAGTATAAGAAGGGTATGGAGGAACGTACTTTGACGTCTGAAACTGAGGCACTTTTAGCACAGATTCCTGAGGGAGCTCGCGTGTTTTTGTGTGTAGATGAAGGAAAGGCATATAGCTCTGAGCAGTTTGCTTCCAAGATAGAGGAGGAGACACAAGGTGGTGCCCAAATAGTTTTTGTTATTGGGGGTGCCTATGGTGTGAAGCGAGAGCTATTTATGGAGCGCGGAGCTTCACTTTTGACTCTTTCGAGTATGGTACTTTCTCATCA
>JAUIFW010000086.1 GCA_030430105.1 bacterium
TCCGCGGTCACTCCAAAGGTCTCTGCGGAGAGTAGGATGATACCTCCCGATACGGAGTTGAGGTACGTGGCCGCTGCGTCAATGGTGGGATAGTCGAATCCAGGACCAGTTCCTACAGTTACTACCTTGGGATCCACGGGCTGGCCAGTCGCAGTAATATCTTCCCAAACCACACCATTCCAGACATAGGTATTGCCGTCCGTGGTATCATGGTAAATTTGACCAGGTACGGGACCTACGGGTGGGGTGGACCTGTTATCCAGCGCCACATTGATCAGTTCATTTTGGTCCAGATTGACGTCCTTTGTGAACTCAAACCAGTCATTTGCCACATCAAATTCCAATCTCCTGTCGTTGGTCGTACCAAACTGAATAACGAGATCTCCAGTACCATCATCAAAGGCGTCTATGATCCATGCGTCATCCGACTCGTCATAGTCAAAAATAAATTCAGATCGATAGATAAAATCGTAGACCTGCGAGGCCTCCGCGAAAGGAGGGTAGGGGAAGCCCACTCCTGTTGCCAGAAGTAGTAGGAAGGTAGCGATGATTCCGCGAATCTTTCTCATGCGGAAAAAAGATGCTAGGAAGTAGGAGTATTCGCTCTTCTAGTCTACCAAATGGACATCTATACACAATCAGCTAGGCGGGACGTATTCACGCTATGTTGCCCACTATTCAATCTTTTCCTCCTTCCTTACTCACCAGGATTTATGCCCTTCCTTCTCGACTCCTTGAGAAGGGACTTAATCTCTCTTGCCTTACGCTCCTTGATCAGGGTGCCTTGGCTCTTTTTTGAGCTTTTTCGCTTCTTTTTAGGCTTCTTCTCTTGCCAAATTTGCTCCGTAAGATCGCTGATCACTTCTTCTCGTTTCTTTAGGAAACCACCTCTTCGAGCGCGTTGTGCGCGATACCGCTTACCTTCAAAAACCACTTGCCCAACCACGCAATAGTTACTGGTATCACTTCCTGCTCCTCCAGCTCCTCCTGCTCCAGTCTGCTCAATCTGCACTTCGGAGCGGACATAGGATTCTATCTGAGTTTTTTTTATGTTCTTGTGTTCCATGTCAAAGGATTCCATAGGTCTACCTAGTAGTAATAGCATACCATACATTACTTTCAATTATAGTACAGAGGAGCTTACACCTACTGTTGATAGAGCTTGTTGTCAGTATGCGTCTCTAGCACAGGGGAATCTTCCTTAGGACTTTCTGAGTAGGGGATCTGTGCGATTATATACCCAATATGCCCCCCCTTGCCTCCAGCGTAGGTATGAAAACTTAGCTTTAGTCTACTCCCATCCTTTTGCTTTCCGATCAAGGTTCCTGCAGCCCATCCTTGCTTTTTCATCATGATACCAAATTCCCCTAGTCTTCCTAGCTCCCGCTCATCAATCAGATGATGATAGTGCATACCTCTCAACTCCTCTTTCGTATACCCATGCATAGCCGCATATACGGAGTTCACCTCAGTAAATACACCTTTCTCATCTGTCTGGTATGTGGCGATACCCTTCGCCTCTAGCATGCTTTTGTAAATACCTTCGTTGTTTTGTCGGATTACATACTCGCGTATCCGCACAAAGTACAGCACCTCACCCCCATGTTTTGGAAGAAACTTCACTCCCGTAATCATCATAGGCACTGGCCCCCGAATGGTACAAAGAAGGTGCAGCTTTCCTGCAAACTGAGACTCCTTATCGAGCCGCTCATGGCAAAGGCCAAGCTCTACTCTATCAAAGGGGCTTTGGAAGGAGAAAATCCCATCTGGTACCACAGCGACATCAGGCTCACATAGCAAGCTCTTGCAGGCTCCATTGCCATACAGAAGGGAAAACTCATGGTCGAGAATCAGCATCGCCTCTGAAGACGCCTCAAAGGCTGAAAGCAATATATCCTTTTGTAGATGTTGCGCCTCTGCCTCCTTGCTCTTACTTTTTATTGACTCCTCCAAACTGCTTACCCGCTCCATTAGTTCCTCCATCCCAGCGCGGGGGCTATCCTCCACAAAGGAACGGAGCGGGGTATTTGTCGCTTCTGAAATCTTTTTCAGGTACTCCATCGTGACACGCCTTCTCTCTGATTCGAGGTAGGCGATGGTCACCCCACTTACCCCTATAGCCTCTCCTAATTTTGCTTGAGTTAAACCCGCCTGCTGCCTAGCGAGACGGATCTTCTTTCCTAGGTTGTTCATAACAAGATCATGTCTGGTATATTTAGTACTACCAGAGGATCACAGGCCTTGCAAGCGACACTACTTTGTAAGGGCAATCGTTGCACCACGCTCAGCCAAGGGAGCACAGACGGTCAGATGGCCACTATCGGCATCCTGCACTACCGCATATCCACTTGTTCCCTCAGGCCCGGAGGGGTCTACGGGAATGGAAGGGAGGTAGCTGCCACCTTCTGTCAGCGCATCCAGGGATACCATAGCTACATCTCTACAGCTATCACTGCCCGACTGACAAATACTTGTGGCTTCTAGCGGCATGCCACATCCTTCTATCTCTTCACCCGTCACAGGGATCCCCAGAGCCTCCATAGCATTTTCCGTATCCGCTGCATATTGATTCAAAGCATCCGCTAGCACCTTAACATCTGACCTTCGCTGCGCGTTTCTTGTATCAGAGAGCTGCATGGTGGGATTGATAGCAACAAAAACAATGCCTGCTAATACGGCGATGGAGAGTACTACCAGAAGAAGTTCGACAAGCTTTGAGCCCTGTTTTTTTGAGGATGGCATGGAGAATAGCTGTAAGGGAAATAGTGATATTAAATACAAGCCCATGGTACATGTGTACCTAGAGGATTCGCAAGCTTTCCCAGAAAATGTCTGTGGACAATTTGATATATCTTACTTTTATGCTTTTACTTCTCTTGTATCTTTCCTTTGTTTTGCATGGTCGTTTCTTTGCGTTCCGTACGTTGAACTACCGCAATTTCTAAATGTATTTATTTTACTATTTTTAATTCTGTCAAGTAGTGGGGAAGGTATGGCGTCGCCTTCCCGTGATTTCACTCTCTTTTCTCTATCCTTCAATCATTTCTTGGAGTCCTTTTTCTCTCCTCTTATTGCCATCTTCTTCAATGCCTTTGCCTCAATTTGCCTGATTCTTTCTCTTGTCACCCCCTCTTTATACCTTCCACTTCTGGACTGATTTCTACGTACTTCTTCATGGTGGACTTCTAGGTATTATATTGTAGTGTACGCAAATAGTAGGAAACTCTAGGCAGAACACAACCCTTCCTGTACGATTCGTCCGGTTTATAGTATACTGAATAGATTAGTTCTCTTTACCATCATGATCGTCGAATCGGGAATATTGCTCTTACTCCTTGTGCTTTCAGGGTTTTTCTCTGGTATTGAGCTAGCCTTTTTCTCCCTCTCGGAGATAAAGGTAAAGAAAATGGTGGCTGCGGAGTCAAAGAACTCCAAACTTGTGGAGAGGTTAAAACGAAATCCCCAGAAGCTGCTCATCACCATCTTGATTGGAAACAATCTCGTAAACATTGGATCCGCATCCTTTGCAAC
>JAUIFW010000005.1 GCA_030430105.1 bacterium
GTGTCTGGCAAAAGTACAAAGTCTGCATGCACAAGGAAAGACCATCGTGCTAGTAAGTCATGATATGAATACACTGGAGCGGCTGGTGGATAGAATTTTGGAAAAGGATGACGACACATGGGGTACAAGAGTAATCAAACGATCATGAAGCACCAGCCATACAAGACAGAGGAGCTGCAGCACGAAGTGCACAGGCTCCGTATGGAAAATGAGGCTCTTCGAAGATCCATGTCGTGGAGAGTGACAGCACCCTTGCGAGCACTGGGGAGCGTGGTGAAGACGCCACATCAGCTGAAGCGCTTAGTTCAGACCTTGAGGCATGAGGGTATACAGGGAACAGTACGTCACGTGCGGAGAAAGCTTCGCGGCACCGAGCAGGAGAGAGAGCGAGTCTATGCAAAGCTTCGGCCAAGTCTGATCGCAGAACTCCATAAATTTGAGGATGTGAAAAACGGTCCAAAAATCTCACTGTGTGTACCAGTATACAATACAAATCCTGAGCATTTGAAAGAGCTCGTAGAAAGTGTAGAGGCACAGTGGTATACGAACTGGGAGCTCTGTCTATGGGATGATGGGTCGATGCGTGAGGATACAAAAACCTATCTGGAAACATTGAAAGGAAAGGCCAATATAGTTCTAGGAGGAAGTAAGAAGAACAGGCATATCTCCGCAGCACAAAATGCTGCGATCGGGCTGGCTACAGGAGAATTCATTGCGCTTGTGGATCATGATGATGTGCTTGAGCCGGCGAGCCTAAGCTGCATGGTGTGGCATATGCAGAAGCATCCTGAGGCAGACCTCCTCTACTCTGATGAGGATAAGCTGACAGAGGATGGTACAGGCTATATGTTTCCTCATCTCAAGCCTTCGTGGAATAAGGAGCTCCTGTTGAACTATAATTACATCAATCATCTAGCGCTCATACGAAAAAGCGTTGGAGATCAGGTAGGGTGGTTTAGGGAGGGATTTGAAGGGGCACAGGATTATGACCTCTATCTTCGTATTTCGGAGCAGACGAAGCATATCATCCATGTGCCGTACATCCTCTATCACTGGAGAATGGTGAAGGGAAGTACAGCAGATCTGATTGGCGCAAAGCCTTACGTGTTGCAGGCAGCAAGGCGCGCCCTCGCTGAACACATGGAGCGACTTGGGGTGAAGGCAAAGGTAATCGATGGCCACGCTCCTTCCATCTATGAAGTAGAGCGGGAGCTTTCACGTACCCCACAGGTGACGATCATGATTCCCTTTCGAGACAAGCCTGAGCTTTTAGAGCGGGCCATGGCAAGCTTAGAAAAATACACAAGCTACCCTGAGTACGAAGTCCTCCTTATCAATAATGGGAGCGTAGAACCTGCAACGATGCGCTTACTTGATCGACTCAAGAAGAAACAGTGGGTGCGTGTACTTGATTTGCCCATACCCTTCAATTATCCAAAGTTGAATAATGAAGGGGCAAAGGTAGCAAAGGGTGAGTACCTGCTGTTACTCAATAACGACATAGAGTGCACGACCAAGGGATGGCTCACGCATTTGGTCGCGCACTTGGAAGACATTGAAATTGGAGTCGTAGGAGCCAAGCTCTACTATCCAGACGGCAGTCTGCAGCATGGTGGAGTGATCACGAGCATTGGAGGGGTGGCTGGGCACTCACACAAGGGGTTACCTCGAGGAGAATACGGGTACATGCACAGAACACATGTATCACAGGAGCTATCAGCGGTGACTGGCGCATGTATGCTGGTGCGAAAACGTGAATACCTAGAAATTGGAGGTATGAATGAGCAGGAACTTCAAGTTGCCTTCAATGATGTGGATTTCTGTCTTAGGATGAGAAAGAACGGGAAAAAGGTGATCTATGAACCCAGGGCCTCAATGGTACATCATGAGTCCAAAACAAGGGGCTATGAGGATACGCCAGAGAAGCAAAAAAGGTTCAAAAAGGAGATAGAGTACATGTTCCGCACATGGCCTGAGGAGTGCAGAGCTGACCCCTTCTACCATAGGCTTCTTACCAAGGATCACGAGGATTTTAGTTTTCAAACATAAGTATGCATATTCTTATTTTCGGAAAGAACGGGCAACTTGGCTCAGAGCTTGTGGCGCTATGCGAGAAGCAAGGTATCTCTTGTGCTGCGGTGGGAAGGGAGGAATGTGATATTACAAAGAGAGAGGAAGTTCAAAACATCATCGCATCTGAGTCCCCTACACACGTGATCAATGCAGCAGCCCACACCTTGGTGGATTTGGCTGAAACTGAGCAGCAGGCGTTGGCTCACGCAGTAAATGCAGAAGCTCCGGGGCACATGACAGAGGCTGCGAAGGGATGTAGCGCATATATGATGCATGTGAGTACAGACTACGTGTTTGATGGGGAGCTTAATCGACCCTATACCGAGGAAGATAGTCCCAATCCACAGAATATATACGGAGCAACCAAGCTAGAAGGAGAAAGGCAGGTCTTGGCCTATGAAAAGGGCAGTGTATTTCGTGTAAGCTGGCTATATGGAAATGGTATGAGCTTCGTAAAGAAGGTAGAAGCGTTTGCAAAGGACAACGATGAGCTCATGGGTGTGTTTGATGAGGTCTCCATTCCGACTCCAGCATTTTGGCTAGCAGAGATCCTGCTCAAGGCTGCTCATGCAAAGCTTACAGGGCTGTATCATGCGGTTCCACGAGGAGAAACATCGAGGGTGGAGTGGGTACGAGAAATCGCGAGACAAAGAGGTATCGAGAAGCCTATCAAAGAGGTGCCACTATCCACCTGGAAGCAGCCAGCGAAGCGGTTGCACTACACGGCAATGTCGAGCAGGAAGCTAGAGCATGCGCTCGGAGAAAGCTTCCCCGCTTGGCAGGAGTTACTAGAGCAATATTTTCTAAGCGAATAACTATGGCAATACATGCAAATAAGACTGCACTTGAGGGTGTCTATCACATCATCCCTGATGTCTTTGGAGACGAGCGCGGTTTCTTTATGGAAATGTTCAAGAAATCCGTATTCCAAGAAATTGGTCTAGAGGAGGAGGTGGTACAGGAAAATATGTCCTACTCCACTCCTGGTATATTGCGAGCCTTACATTTTCAAAAACCACCCCACGCTCAGGGTAAACTTGTCCGCTGTTTGAAGTGGAAATTACTAGATGTGGCCGTGGATATACGAAAAGGATCACCCACCTATGGAAAGCATGTTGCAGTGGAGCTCTCGGAAGAAAACAAGCATATGCTCTGGATTCCCGCAGGCTTCGCACATGGGGTAGAGGTCCTCGAGGAAGGGTATTTACAGTACTTGATTACAGGAAATGAGTACAACAAGGAAGCTGAAGGAGGACTCCTCTGGTCTGATCCAGCACTAGGAATTCAGTGGACACCAGGAGAAAAACAAGTCAATGAGCGCGACAATAGCTGGCCAACGCTAGAGGAACTAGACTCCCCATTTGTCTACGAGGCATAATACCTCAAACCATTAACCCGGAGTAAAGCTCCTAAACCAGCCGCGTCTGACGCGGCTAACTGTAAACTGTAAACCATAAATCGCAAACCATGCACCTACTCATCACCGGCGGAGCTGGCTTCATCGGCTCAAACTTCATCAACTATTGGCTGAAGGAGAATCCAGAAGATATTGTGACCAATTTCGACCTCATGACCTATTGCGCCAATCCAGCAACTGTGGCGTATCACAAGGAGCAGTGGGGAGAGAGGTATAGGCATATACAAGGTGATATTCGCAATGCAGACCAAGTGATGCATGCGTGTGAGGGTGTTGATGCAATTGTACACTTTGCTGCGGAGAGCCATGTGGATAGGAGTATTGAGGGGCCGAGAGTGTTTGTGGAAACCAATGTGCTTGGGACGCTCAATCTCCTAGAGGCTGCGAAAGCCTATGATATTCGCATGCACCATGTGTCCACAGATGAGGTGTTTGGAGCACTTCCGCTAGATAAACCCGAAGAAAAGTTTACGGAAAAAACGTCCTATGCGCCAAGGTCTCCGTACTCAGCTTCCAAGGCAGGAGCAGATCATTTAGTGCGGGCGTACTATGATACGTATGGTTCTAAAGTTACCATATCTAATTGTACAAATAACTATGGGGGATTTATGTTTCCCGAAAAGCTCCTTCCTCTTGCGTACTTGAGATTTAAGGAAGGGCTCCCTATGCCTGTGTATGGGAATGGGACGGCGGTGCGCGACTATATTCATGTGGAAGATCATGTGCGAGGCATAGCCATGGCACTTACTTCTGGAGTCCTTGGAGAAACCTATCTTTTTGGTGGTGATGAGGAGTTGAGTACGCTTGAAGCGCTTGAAGCGCTCAAAAGCGCCATGGAGATAGAGGCTCCTCTAGAGTCTCTCATCCAATTCACTGGAGACCGGAAAGGTCACGACCCTCGGTATGCTATAGACTTTTCGACAACCACAGAGGCGCTAGGCTGGAAGCCAAAGTACACGATAGATTCAGGGATGAGGCAAATGGTGGAGTGGTATGAGGCGAATGAGGGGTGGTGGATGCCACTGAAGAATGAGGCGTATTCCGTCGCTGAAAAATACTTAGGAAACTAAAAAGACCGCAGCACATTGGCTTACGGTCTGGTGTTTCGGCTTAGGAGCTGAAGCAAAGGAGTGTGAACTCCTCTTCATCGAGCTCCTCTTCCGCAAAGCGGTTGATGAAGGGATCATCATCTGCCTGTCCGGCATTGAGATCTTCTTCGTACTCTTCATCCATACCCTCCCAAGAGTTGAGATCATATCGTCTGCTGGGGTTGAACATTTCATCCCACTCGAGTTGATCTATGATATTCTGGTCGGGAGCGGAGTCTTGTATATGAAACATGGTTTTACCTCTAGGTATTTTTGTTTATATATAACTATAAACAAAAATAAGATTATGTCAATATATCTACACAACAAAGCTCACCAACTTCCCTGGAACAAAAATCTCCTTCTTCACACCTTCCTCAAGGTACTTCGCAACCCCCTCCGTATCACGCGCAAGATCTAGTGCCTCGTCCTTCGAAATATCCTTCCCAGCAGTAAAGGTGCCCCGTACCTTTCCATTTACTTGCACCGCATAGGTTACCTCATCCTTCACAGCCAGTTCAGGCTGGTACTCAGGCCACTCAGCGAGATGGATACTCCCTTTTTGTCCAAGCTGCTCCCAAAGTTCCTCAGCCATAAAGACCGCCATAGGAGCAAGGATCTTCAAATAATCAAGGAACACCGCCTTTGAGAGGGTCTCTCCCTCTGAGAAGCTATTGGCACACACCATGAGATGGGATACTGCCGTGTTGAAGTTGAAGGTCTTATAATCAGGCCCAACCTTTCCAATCGCAGTGTGAAGCGCGTGGAGCTCTTCCTTGGTAGGCTCTCGGTCCTCAAGCTTTTCTGCTAGAGACCAAACTTTACCTACAAAACGCTTCACACCCTGCATCGCCTTGGTAGACCATGGCTTATTATCTTCGTAAGGGCCAAGGAAGCTCAAGTGGAGGCGAAGCACATCCGCGCCCACTTCTTGGATAGTCTCATCCGCATTGATCACATTCCCCTTGGACTTACTCATCTTTCCTCCTCCTTCTGCTTGAATCAAACCTTGGTTCACAAGCTTCTGGAAAGGCTCCTTATTGGGCACAGCACCAATATCGAAGAGGAACTTATGCCAAAATCTCGCATACAGAAGATGAAGCACGGCATGCTCCACACCACCCACATAGGTGTCTACAGGTAGCCATTCCTTTAAAATCTCTGGATCCGCAAGAGCCTTGTCATTCTTTGGATCCAAGTAACGCAAGTAATACCAGCACGACCCTGCCCACTGAGGCATGGTGTTCGTCTCTCGCTTCGCGTCCCCAGCGCAGCTAGGACACTCGGTATGTACCCAGTCGTCAATGGCTGCAAGCGGACTTTCTCCAGTACCCGTTGGCTCATATTTTTCCACCTCTGGAAGCGTGAGAGGGAGTTGATCCTCTGGCACGGGCACCACTCCACAGGAATCACAATGGATAAGTGGAATTGGCTCCCCCCAATACCGTTGCCGAGAAAATACCCAGTCACGAAGCTTATAGTTCACAGTTTTCTCCCCATATCCTTGCTCCTCTAGCCATTCCGTCATCTTGAGCTTTGCTTCTTCGGTGGTAAGGCCAGTGAAATCTCCGCTGGCAACAAGTCTACCTGGAGAAGTAAATGCTCCTTCTGCAGTATGAGATTCTCCCTCATCATCGGTAAGTACTTCCTTGATAGGAAGGTCATACTGCCGTGCAAACTCCCAGTCTCGCTCATCATGCGCAGGTACAGCCATCACCGCACCAGTTCCATAAAATCCGAGTACGTAGTCGCAGACATAGATGGGAACGAGCTCTCCATTGAAGGGGTTACGCGCATAAGAACCTGTAAATACCCCCGTCTTTTCCTTCTGAAGTTCTGTCCTCTCCAGCTGTGTCTTGAGTCCAGATATCCGTACATATTCTTTCACCTGGGCATCCATATCTGCAGTAGTAAGTTGATCCAAAAGCTCATGCTCAGGAGCAATAGCTACATAGGTCACACCAAATACTGTGTCGATACGTGTAGTAAACACATCGATACTTCCATCGATTTGAGTTTCTCCTGCAAGGAGTGCATCAAAGGAGAAGGTGGTTCCAATACTCTTACCTATCCAATTTCTCTGCATTTCCTTGAGAGATTCAGGCCAATCAAGCTCATCCAGGTCCTCTAGGAGCCGCTCTGCATACTCCGTGATCTTGAGCACCCACTGCCGAAGAGTTTTTTGCTCTACCTTATGCCCGCATCGCTCACACTCACCGTTTACCACTTCCTCATTGGCAAGTCCTGTCTTGTCATTTGGACACCAGTTGATAGGCATCTGCGCCTCGTAGGCGAGATCCTTCTTGAACATCTGTAGGAATATCCACTGCGTCCATTTGTAATACTCCGGATCCGTAGTGTTGATCTCCCGATCCCAGTCATAATCAAGCCCGTGCATACCAAAAAGCCGCTTGAAGTTCTCCACATTCTGCATGGTGCTCACTCGCGGATGCGTCCCCGTCTTGATCGCATAGTTCTCCGCAGGCAGGCCAAAGGAGTCCCACCCCATAGGGTGAAGCACAGCATGGCCAGTCATCCTCATGTAGCGACTATAAATATCTGTACCAATGTACTGGGAACTGTGTCCCACATGCAGGCCCGCACCAGAAGGATAGGGGAACATATCTAGGATATATGCCTTTTTCTTGCCAAAACTAGGCTGATCCGTCGCATATACCTTGTCTTCCTCCCAACGCTTCTTCCACTTCTCCTCAATCGCTTGAAAATCCTGCATGATGATGATTACGAAAATACGGAGGTATACTAGCAATAGAAGGGATTCTATACAAGATTGGGATGAGGAATGCACGATGCTTCGCATCGAAAGAGTAAAGAGCAAACACGAAAGCTACATATTAGTCAATAAGCATCATCAATAAAGAATTTAGTATTTAGTCTTTAATCTTTAAAAATGTAACAATTTCGGCCGCAAAAGCGGCCGCCCTGTGGTATAATACGTAGATGGCATAACTGAAACCTAATGCGCACATTCATGCATCAAAACGAACATCAAAACGAAAAACAACACAGGTTCCAAACCTGGTTCCACAAAAACCGCAAGTTCCTATTGTTAACTGGTATAGGGCTAGTTGTACTCAGTATAGTTGCAATTGCTTGCAGCCCGAGAAGCAATATGGAGTACATCACTGAGAAACCGGAAGTGCGGGCAGTGGAGCGCTACGTATCCGTCGTGGGTTCAGTAGAAGCAGGCCGTGAAGTGAACCTTGCTTTTAAGCAGTCAGGTACCATAGAGGAAATCTATGTGGAGGAGGGGCAGCAAGTTGGCTCTGGAACACTGCTCATGGAGCTGGATTTGGATATTTGGGAGTTGGACGTGGCGTCCAAGGAGGCAGCCCTTCGTATCGAAAAGGCCAACCTCGAGAAGTTGCTCAGTGGGCTTACAGAGGAACAAAGGAAGACCCTGGATACAACGCTGCAAAATGCTCAAAAGGCATTGGTAGCGACGCAGGAAACCAAGGTAGCAACAGAGGATTCACTTGAGGAGCAGGTAGTGGCTGCAGAAAAAAACGTAGCGCAGACACTGCAGGTACTACAGCAACGAGAGACAGTGCAAAACCAGGCGAATGATGCTGATGTTGCGCGAGCACAGGCGGCGCTTCAGGGAGCATTAGATAACTTTGAGGATACTTTAGCAGCAGGTCGCGAACAGATTTCCAGCGGGATGCAGGCGGTGAGACAGGCGGAGACTGCACTTTCAAATGCGCAAAAAGAACTCGCTGCCAATATCCCCATCCAGGACAAAAACCTTCAGGATGCACAGGAAAATACCTTCTATGATGCGGTCGACTATCTCACAGATGTGGAGGACACGCTTCGTGAAATCAACGAAATTATCACGGTAGAAGAGTACAACAAGGATGCCAACGAGGACTATCGGCATCAGCTCGGAGCTCGGAAGCTAAACAGTTACAACAATACGATCACGCAGTACAACCAGCTGAAGAATGCTGTAGGGAAGCAAGAGGGGCTCTTTCAGATCACTGCGGGGGTACTCGCCTACGATGAAATTGTGAGCAGAATGGACACGCTTCGCGAGCTCCTGAACAAGTCATACGACACACTTACGCAGACCAAGACGATGCTAAACAATACGATTACAAGTATTGACCTCACTACCGCAGAGCTTGATGCGTTCAAGGATGCAATCGATGCACAGCGAGCTACGGTAACAAGCAGTCTCTCTGGGCTAGCCTCTCTAAAGCAAAAAGTGGAAAATCTAGAGCTACAAAAAACTTCTGCAAACACTACGCTTGATAATGCGGTAGCATCTGCAGAGGCGGCTTTAGCAAAGGCAGAAAATGATCTTCGACTGATCAATGTGCAAGCAGAGGCGGCAAATGCTGCAGCTAGGTCCAACCTTGATCAAGCGAAGGAGCAGCTGCGAAGTGCAGAGGCAGCCGCGGGCCTTCGGGATGTGGAAGTATTGCAGTTGGAACAAGCCTATGAGGATGCTCTGCAGGCTCTCGATACCATACGGGCACAAGCGGAGGAACAAGAGCGGGCGTTGATCCAGTCTGTAACAGATCGCGAGGCGCAGGTACAAAGTGCTCTGCAAGCGAAGCAAGAAAATACCGCAGCTCCGAGAAAAGAGGATATCGAGATACAGGAGGCTCGTGTAGAGCAGGCTACCGCAGCACTCAAGCTAGCGCAGGAGCAACTAGAGGGGGCACAAATCACAGCGCCTTTTGATGGAGTAGTTGCAAGCATCCTTCCTCAGTTGGGAGAACAAGTACAAGCAGGGAGTCTGCAGATTCGGCTTATCAACAATGATGTGGATACGCTTATTACGAATATTGCAGAAACAGAGATAGCCGATGTTGCCGCAAAGCAAAAGGCGAGGTTTGACTTCGATGCCTTCACAGAGGAGGAAGTGTACGAGGGGACGGTAAGTTTTGTGTCGCCAGACAAGACGGATCTCGACGGTGTTATTTACTTTGAGACACAGGTCTACTTCGATAGAAACCAGTATAGCGATCGCACCGTGAGGCCCGGCTACAGCGCGACCGTAGAGATTATTACCGAATCCATAGAAGCGCTATCCGTTCCCAATCAAACCATTCGAGAGCGTGAGGATGAGAGTACTTATGTACGAGTCTTGGTGCGAGGGAAAGAGCAGGAGCGAGACGTAGAAGTCGGTCTACAGGGGGAGGAGTATACAGAAATCCTCTCAGGCCTTGTTGGAGATGAGGATGTAATCCTAACCGCTCGAGAACGTGAGTAAACCAATCATTCACATGGAGAAGATCTGCAAACAGTACCAAACGGGTACGGTGGTGACTCCCGTGCTCAAGGGTATCGATCTTACCATCAATGAGGGTGAGTTTGTGGCCATTATGGGGCCTTCAGGAAGTGGAAAATCCACCCTGATGAACATTATTGGGTTTCTGGACAGACCGACAAAGGGTGAGTATCAGCTTAATGGTTATACCATGGGTAAGCTGGAAGATTCGGACCTCGCGCTTATCAGAAATGAGGAAATCGGCTTTGTCTTCCAGCAGTTCAATCTCCTTCCTCGCATGAGTGCAAAGGAAAATGTAGAGCTACCGCTGATCTATGGAAAAACCGTAGAAGAATCAGAACGTGAGAGAAGGTCCCTGGAGGCACTAGATAAGGTAGGTCTCTCCCATCGAGTAAATAATAGACCCAATGCGCTCTCCGGTGGAGAACAGCAACGAGTCTCTATAGCGAGAGCGATTATCAATAATCCAGCAATTATTCTAGCGGACGAGCCAACAGGGGCTTTGGATACAAAGACCTCAGAGGATGTGATGGCAATATTTCAGGATCTCAATAAGGAGGGGCGCACCATCGTCATGATTACCCATGAGCCTGATATCGCAGAACATGCACATAGAACCATCCATCTCTTAGATGGAAAAATAACCTCATAACCACTCCATGACCTCAAAAGATATCACCAAGGAGGCATGGCAAGCGCTACGCGCAAGCCCACTACGTTCCCTGCTTACCATGCTGGGAATCGTTATTGGTATTGCGGCGATTATCATCCTCCTAACCCTTGGGCGAGGAGCAGAGCGAGTTATTACGGAAGAGCTCGAGAGTTTTGGCTCGGATCTCGTCTTCGTACTAGCAGGGGGAGAAGGAACCAATATTGCAAGTAGTGCATCGCTTAGAATTCTCACCAATGACGATATAGAGGCGATGAAGAAGCCTGGAGCGCTACCTTCTGCAGAATCTGTTGCGGCATTGACTAGAGTGGCAAGATCTCAGGTGCAAGGAATAGACAGGGAGATCTCCGTGAGTGCTTGGGGAGTGGATCGAGAGTATTTTGAGCTCCAAAATATTGAACTTGAAGAGGGGCGGTACTGGACAGAGGATGAACAGCGGGCTAGGAAAAAAGTAGCAGTACTTGGGGGTACTGTTGATGAAGATCTCTTTGGAGAAGTGCGAGGGCCCTTGGTTGGGGAGCGCATCAAGCTTGGCAACGATACCTATCGAATTATTGGTGTGATTAAAGAGCAGGAGGGCCTGCTCAGCTCCTTTGGAAATGAGAACAATGAGTATGTTTCCGTGCCTCTCGAGGTGGCGCAGCAGTCGTTGGTGGGAACACCTGACTATGTCTGGGGCGTGACCATCAAATCTAGAGGCCCAGAGTTCACAGAAAGCCTAGAGGAAGAGGTAACAGCCTTGCTACGGGATCGTCACAGACTGAGAGGAAAGGATAAAAATGACTTTACCTTTCTCTCGCAGGATCAGTTTCTCGATATATTTGCGACCGTATCCTCTATCTTCACGCTCTTCCTCGCGGCGATTGGTGGTATATCCCTACTTGTAGGCGGCATAGGCATCATGAATATCATGCTCGTAACAGTGACCGAGCGATTTCGAGAAATCGGTATTCGCAAAGCTCTTGGGGCAAGACAACGGGATATCCTCGGACAGTTTCTCGCAGAGGCTCTTCTGATCACGACTGCAGGAGGTATCGTCGGTGTGGCGATGGGGTTAGGAGTTGCCTATCTGGTTGCCAGTCTCGCTAGCATAAGCTTCGCACCTAGTCTCTTTGTCGTACTCTATGCAGTGATTGGGAGCTCCATATTTGGCCTCCTCTTCGGCCTATGGCCAGCGACAAAAGCAGCAAAACTCGATCCTATAAAAGCAATACGTCACTAATATGCAAAAGCTCTTCTCAGACATCTTGCAGGCACTCAGAAGTGTACGGGCCCATGGGGTACGCTCTGTTTTGACGGTGACTGGGATTATCATTGGGGTGGCAGCTGTAGTACTTCTCAATAGTGTTGGAAAGGGGGCTCAGCAGCTTCTGCTCGACGAAGTGGAGTCACTGGGATCGAATATTGTCTTCATTATCGCTGGAGGTGATGGTGGAGAGCGGAGAGGACCTCCTGCCGCAGTGCGAGGTATCGTAACCAAAACACTCAAGCAACGAAATGTAGATGAGATCATCAAGCGAGCCGATGAGTTTGGGATCGGAGAGGTATCCTCATTCACAGGACCAGAACCGTTTACGTTTACGGATAAGGATGACGAAGAGGTGATTATCAATGTGCGGGGTAGAGGTGAAAATTACTTTGGCATGCGGAGTCTGGAGTTTGTGGCGGGAGGTCCTTGGTCAGAGCGTGATGAGGAGGGGAATAAAAAGGTAGCAGTCATAGGTGGAGGGGTGAAGGATAAGCTCTTTGGTGAAGAAGAGGCTCTTGGTGAGAGAATCTCCATCAAAGGTGAAAACTACAGAATAGTAGGTGTATTGGAAAACAAAGAGGCCGGAATAACCAGTGTAATCGGGCAGGATGATAATGAAAATATTATGATCCCTGTAGAGGTTATGCAGCGACAGGTGCAGGGTGTGGATTACTTGTTTGGCATTATGTTTGAAGTTCTGGATCCAGATCTAACGGAATTTGCCATTGCGAGAGTAGAGGAGTTACTACGAGACCTGCACAATCTTCGAGATGATGAGGAAAATGACTTCTCCATCAGGGCGCAGCAGGACGCGATTGGGATACTCACGGTGGTCACGGATGTGTTTACGGTCTTTCTCGCAGCTATCGCCTCCATCTCTCTTCTAGTTGGAGGAATTGGCATCATGAACATCATGTTAGTTACCGTCACAGAGCGTACCTTTGAGATAGGATTGAGAAAAGCACTAGGGGCCAGGAACAAAGATATTCTCTCTCAGTTCTTGGTGGAGGCAGTAATCCTAACTGCCATCGGAGGAGTTGTTGGCGTCGCCATAGGGGTAGGAGGCGCGTATATGATAAGCGTGCTAGGAGGACTTCCCTTTATTATAGACATACCAAACATCGCACTTGCTATAGCAGTAGCAAGTAGCTTTGGCCTAGTATTTGGAATCTACCCAGCCCGGCGAGCCTCTCTGCTCGCACCTGTGGAGGCGCTGAGGTACGAGTAGTTACTCTCGCAAGGGGTTGATAGAAAAGGTTTGGAGCACATAGAGGTTCCCCTCAGGAATATTAAGGTTCACCCAAAACTGTGGCGTTTGTTCAAGTAAGATGCGTACGCTAGGTGTAAAGGTATCTCGAACCTGAAATTCGCCTTCTGCCCGTAAAATCTGTCTGGAGAGCACCGTACCATCTTCGCTGCGAAGCTCGAGGGTTACGGGTTGCTCTGACGTGCTAGTAATAGAACCTTCGTAGATAAATCCGCTAGGAAGGGCCGATGCCTCTAGCTCTATTGGTCCATGCTCCATAGTCACTGGATTGATGGCTGTGAGCAGTAGTTCGTTGTCGCTTTGAACGAGTGAGCCTGCCTCTGGATTTACCACTGTCCAGGACGCAGTGCCCTCCTCAGTAAACGAAGTAAAGTGTATCGTTTGCTCATCCGGGCTGATTACATTGGAAAACAGGGAGCCAGGCGCAGGTGCCAATACCAAGAGAGCTACGAGAATCAAGATTCCGAGTGAAATCCCTGCAAGTTGTATCCGTGTTGATCTCATGCTAGCTCGTGGTAAAGGGTTACGATTTCTTCCGCTATATCCTCCGCAGGTCTGTCCGTAGTGTCAATCACTCTCACGCCTTTTGCCTTGCGTAGAGAAAATTCTCCCTTGTTCATATCTATGTTATCCCGCTCCTTCACTGCACGAAGTACCTCCTCAAAGCTAGGAGAAAAGCCACGTTCCTCAAGCTGAATCCTGCGTCTCTCAGCGCGCACTTCCGATGGTGCATCAAGGTAAATACGAAGTGGCGCATCAGGCAAGATATTGGTGGTAGCATCTCGTCCATCCACAATCACAGGGTGCTTCTGAGCAAATTCATGAACTTTTTCGTTCACCCAGCGTCTTACCTCCGGAACCCTCGACACTTCAGAAGCCAGTGCGCCAGCCTCTGAAGTCCCGAGTCGATCCGTAATATTTTCCTGGCTAAAGAAATACTTAGGACCATCTAGTGAGTGCTCCATACGGAGCTGTACATCTTGGAGTATAGTAGGAATAAGTGACTCCTCATGGCCATAATGGGTGTCATAGACATGGCCAAAGGCACGATAGAGCCCTCCTGAGTTGATATGGAGGATGCCAAGTGCTTTGGAAACAAGCCCGCACACCGTATCCTTACCAACACCAGCGGGTCCATCCACTGCAATAGACTTCATAACATAGACTAATAGGTACGACTTCACCCTACCCGAAACAGCAAAACTTTGGTATAATAAGAAGATAGACAAAAACTAAAATACATGAATAAAAATCTGGGAAACATTCCATTTCCAGAAGAGGGTAGAGAGAAACGCAAAGGAGCATTGGCTCGTGCGTATATTCATGCTGTAAAAGAGGAGGCTTCAGGAAAGGTTGAAACAGTACTTTCGCGCTCAAAAAAACAAACCAAAGTAGCATCGGCAGCAATAGTTGCCGCAGCAAAGAAGGCCTCGCTCACTAGGTCCAGGGTGCTTTCAAGGGAGGAGAAAGAACGCTACACAACAAAGTATTTTGAGGGTGGGAAACGAAGTTTAGATACGCTTCGCTATACGCAGGAGCATCCAGTTGATACGAAGCTAGAGAATAAGTCAGCAGATAAGCTGGC
The DNA here is from genome assembly GCA_030430105.1 of bacterium. The sequence goes on from JAUIFW010000005.1 coordinate 14,610, forward strand.
TGTACTATGGCCAACCTTGCATGAGAGAGCAAACGAGTATGTGGCAAGACATTGCTTCAAAATGGCTGATGCGGAGGATTGTCCTGAGGACGAGTTCAACCTCATTCGGCAGGCAGCGGTGGATCCTTTGACAGGGCTCTTCAACAGTAGAGGATACATGGTTGCTGCAGAGCAAATGGAGAAGATGCAGCCTGGAGATGTCTTCTATATGGTGGTGAGTGATGGTAACAACTTCCGAGAAGAAAACATTCTTGGTGGCATTAGTACGGGTGACTACCTTATTGCCGATGTCTTTGGGGGCAATATGCATGAATTCGAAGATCATATTCGAAGTAAAGGGGGAAGAAGCCTGACTATGCGAGAGGGCGGAGAAGAGTTCACAAGTATCATTCGTTCTGGGAAGAATGGTATAGCCGATGGTGTGCTTGAGGCAGAGGTGGAGTCCTTGAGGAAACATATTCAGGAAGCAAACAATGCTTCTAAATCGCAGGGGCAAAGAGAGCAGTATAAAGAGCTGGTGGAAGCTCGAAGAGATATTCGGCTCTATGATGATGAGGTCGGAGGGGTAAGTTTTGTGATATTGCCCGTAGAAATAGCAAAGGATACTCCTCTTCCCATGGGGGTGCACCTTTTGAAGCGGGCGAGGACCTATGCAGATCAGATGCTTACAGAAAAGACAGAATCGCAAGATGGAAAAAACAAGGTACACATCGCGGAGAAAGTAAGCACCAAAACGCTGCAAGAGACGTCATTCCATACACTCAAAGGAAAGACGCAGCAGAAGCAAATGGAACGTGTGCATAGAAAGCTTGGAAGAAGCTTGAAGTATAGCAATCAGGAGAGAATCAAAACATTGATCACAGATCTAGAGTTCTCACCAGACTCCAAGGAGAACAGGGCCGTGAGAAAAAAGGCATTGTACTGGATACGAAATGTAACCAATCAACCCATTCCAAAAGCTATTCCAAGAGATCATCATGGCGTGCTTGTCAGGGCTAGGATGGATTATCTGTCGTACCTCGCAGAGTCTCAGCCACAAAACCAGACAATGTCTGTGGAAGAGCTGAATCAGCGAGAGGAAAAACTGAGGGAGGATCAGCTAGCACATGTGCGCCTTAGTTTCCAAACAAGTAACCTCAAGGCTGTAAATTCTGTCCTAGGACATGTGTACGCGGATGATGTCGTACTTTACCGAACATGGCATACAAAGCAGTTTGTAGAGAAGGTGATGAGGGAGTTCCCAGAGTACTTCGCACCTGGTGAAGAACGAGTGGAAATCAAGCATTCAAGTGAGTTTACCGTAGAGCACCTGCTGGTCGCTGCAAGGTCTGGATCAGATGCTGAAGCGGTCAAGGATGTAGAAGACTATATCAAGAAGGCGTATGTCACCTTCATGAAAAAGAGGCTAAGAGAAAGCATTTTCTTGTTTGTTTCAGGAGATCATGAGAAAGGGGAGCTTAGTCTCAAAGAGGAAATTATCGGCTACTGTGAAGACAATGGCCGCTCCTACGACCCGCAAATAGGCATTCAGATAGAAAAAGTGTAAATAATATTTACAAAAACAAAAAATACTGCATAAATAAATTAAGTGTCTATGTAGTATTCTATGTTTAATCAGTTTCCAAGTAGTAGCGAGAGCTCCTTTAATCTGCCCAAAAGCAGGGATGAGGTGTTTGTAGATGCAGTGCTTGCAGAGGTAAAGTCTTGGTCAAGAAACATCCGATTGGAGCAAACTATGGAAACGCTACTTCAAGACTGTAGAGAGATCGCAGGCTGGAGTTCCTTTGACCGGTCACAGCGAGTGATCACCTTTAAAGCAGTATGTGAGGTGCGTGAGAGAGCAGATTGGGAGCATGAGCAGACAAAGGCTGCTATCAAACATATAAAGCAAGGGGTGCTTAAGCTCCTCGAGCAAGGCAGTATGCTGTGGCACGAGACATACTAAGTATGCTATAATGAGAGTACCAATCTCTCATTTTTTTATGGTTCCGACCGGTATCCAAATCGTCAAAAAACTACGCACGGAAGGCTTCGAAGCCTATTTTGCGGGTGGATTTGTACGAGACTTACTACTCGGCAGGGAGCATAAGGATGTGGATATCGCTACATCAGCCAAGCCCGAGGAGGTCGAGGAACTATTTAGCAAAACCTACCCGGTTGGAAAAAGCTTTGGAGTTGTTCATATTATCGAGGGGGACCATCAGTTTGAGGTAGCAACCTTTCGTAAGGATAGCCCTACATCTGATGGAAGGCGACCAAAGTATGTGGCCTACGGGACGCTCGAGGAGGATGCAGAGCGCAGAGATTTTACGATCAATGGAATGTACTATGATCCCATTGAGGAGAAAGTAATTGACCTAGTAGGAGGAGAAGGAGACCTGAGAGAGCGAGTGATCCGTTTTATTGGAGACCCAAAAACGAGAATCCACGAAGATTACCTGAGGCTACTTCGTGCCGTCCGTTTCGCTCATCAGATCCAAGGACAATATGAGCCGAAAACCTATGAGGCAGTAAAGGAACTATCGAGCCATATTACCACGGTGTCCTGGGAGCGTATTCGAGACGAGATCAACAAGATGCTGCTCTCAAGTACGAGAGCAGAAGCGATGGAGGACTTGCAGGACTTGGGATTACTCTCACATACGGTGCCAGAGCTCGAGAAACTGAAGGGGGTGGCGCAGCCTAGAACGTATCACAAGGAAGGAAGCGTGTGGAATCATGCAATGCAAGCCATCAAAACCCTCAAGGCACCATTCGATGAAGATATACGACTAATCTGGGGAGTGTTACTGCATGATATTGGTAAGCCAGAGACCTTTCATGTGGAGGAACGTATTCGCTTTGATGGGCATGCAGAGGCTTCTGCCCGTATTGCAAGAGAAGTGCTGACGCGGCTACGCTTTCCAAAGCGAGACGTAGAACACATCACCTGGGCAGTAGAACACCATATGAGCTTGTTTCACTTGCTTGGAGATCGCACTTCGGAAGTGCGCAAGCGCAAGTGGTTCCTTCACCCTGCCTTCCCATTGCTGCTAGAAATTCACCATGCGGATATACTTGGTACGTCTCCACATGACCTTAGCTCCTACCGCAAGCTTATGCGTGAATACAAGCGCTTTGTAAAGAAGCACGGTACGGAGTTCGCGCCACTAGTAGGAGGGAAGCGCATTATGGAGTGGACAGGACTCAAGCAAGGTAAGGAGCTAGGAGCGCTACTTGAAGACCTGAAAGAAAAGCAGCTACTTGGTGAACATAAGAAGGAAAAGGACGTACGATCGTACATACTTGATAAATACAAAAAAATATAGTATAATAAATGGATAGCTTATTTGCGTCTTTAGAGCACTCTTGCTATGTCAAAGCATATCCTGATTACTAGAAAACTCGATGAAGCAGGACTTCTTCCACTGAAGGAGGCGGGTTTTACCTTTACAATGCGTGAGAGTAATACGCCATACAGCAAAGCTGAGCTGTATGAGGAGGCTGCGAGATCAGATGCGGTCCTTACTTTTCTTACCGACCATATAGATAGTGCTTTTTTCGATGCAAACCCAAGGGTGAAGGTGTTGGCAAACTACCGGTCGAGATATGACAATATTGATATAAAGGAGGCTACGAATAGAGGCATACCCCTTCTCTATGTGCCCAATGCTGCCAAACAGGCGGTAGCAGAATTCTCCATTTCCCTACTCCTTTCCATTGTACGGAAGATTCCAGATGCAAACTCCTTCGTCTATGAGGGAAAGTTTAAGCGCTACGACCCCTCGCTCTTCCAAGGAAGGCTCTTTTCAGGGAAAACACTTGGTGTGATTGGGTTTGGAAGTGTAGGGCAGATGGTTGCAAAATTTGGCCATGCCCTGGGTATGCATGTGCTCTACACAGACGTGGATAAGGTGAAAACCAGAATTCCAGCCAGGCAGGTTGAATTAGATATGCTGCTTAGCGAGTCAGATTTTCTCTCTGTTCATCTGCCGAATGTCCCTAGCACTAAGCGGTTTCTTGGGTATGACGAGTTCAATAAGATGAAGAAAGGTGTGTATGTCGTAAGTACGTCACACGGAGCAAGTATCTCTATGGGGGCTCTTTGTCAGCACTTACAAACAGGAAAGGTAGCTGGTGCAGCCGTCGATCTCTTGAGTAACGAAATGGATGCAAAGTCAGCGAAGCGGCTGAATACGCAAGTCAAAACCACACCAAATCTCCTACTGACTCCCCACATCGCAGCGTCGACGGTGGAGACCAGGCGTCTTATGGCGTATCAGTTATCGGAGTCCATCGTACAGGCGCTGCAGGGAGAAAAACCAAAGTTCGTGGTCAATCCAGAAGTATACGCAAAGAAAAAGAAGTGGTTACCGTTTAAGGGGACATAGTCACTTGCTCCAAATGATGGGATATACTAAGGTATCCGCAGTATATACGCCATATTTATGAACCATTTCTTTGCCATCGTTCCAGATCACCAAATGTGTATCCCAGAGATTGGTGGTGCGCATTTGAAGGAGGTAGAGCAGACAGTGAATGCACTGATGAAGCTCACGATCAAAATGCATGCGGAAAAGCTCGGCAGGGCTATTCTTATC
>JAUIFW010000006.1 GCA_030430105.1 bacterium
AGAAGAAGCAATGGTTTCGGATTTCCAATACCAAAAGGTTCAAACCTCTCAAACTCCAATAATGTGTCCATTGTGAGCTCATGAAGCGCCACATCCGTATCGATAACAAGACTCCCCTGCAACGTAGCATCCCTCAACCAGAGCTTGGCAAGTCCGCGAAGTCGCTCCACCAACTCATAGTAATGTTCAGAAGGAAAGCTACACCCTGCCGCACCATGATGACCCCCAAAATGATCAAGGAGATCCTCTACGGTACGAAGTGCATCCACCATAGGAAATCCATCAATACTCCTACAGGAAGCAGTCATCCTCCCATCCTTTTCACTGGCCACAATCACAGGCCGCGCATACTCTTCACACAGACGACTCGCCACCAAGCCATTGATACCAGAATTCCAATTCGGTGAACTCACGATAATAATCTCATGCATTTCCCCCTCTTCTGCCAAAAGTTCCTTGGCCTCCAAGACAAACTGCTGCGTCATAGCTCTACGCTCCACATTCATCGCCTGAAGTTTTTGCGCAATTTCCTCCACAGATTTCCCCTGATTGAGAAACAAGTGCAAGGCGTCGTAAGCACTATCTAGCCTACCAGCAGCATTCAACCTAGGCCCTATCAAAAACGCAATATCTTGCGCAGTCACATTCGCATAAGAGCTTCCAGCAACTCGCAAAAGTGCCTCGAGCCCACGAAGTGGCGTACGATGTAGTGAGCGAAGACCAAGCTTCACAATCGCTTTATTCTCCCCGACCAAAGGCATACAATCAGCCACAATTCCGATACTAGCCACCTGGTACAAACGATCAATAAATGGCTGATAAAAGTCATCCTTAGGAAGGTTCCGCTCGCATAGTGCGATACAAAGCTTCATAGCTACAGCGCTACCAGAAAGCTCCTTAAATGGATACGCACAAGCCTCAAGTTTTGGATTGATAATAGACTGCGCAACCGGAAGCTCATCGAGCGGTGGCGGATTGTGATGATCGGTCACCACGATATCCATACCAAGTTCATTGGCATACCCTATCTCCCGAGCGGCAGCGATACCGTTATCCACAGTAATCACCACCTTCACACCAAGCTCATGAAGCTCATCCAAAAAGTAATTCTTGAGACTATACCCATCCTTCTGCCGATGCGGAATTCTATAGGACACCAGGCCTCCTAGCTTCTTTATCGTACGAACTAAACAAGTCGTAGCAGTCACCCCATCCACATCATAGTCCCCAAAAACTACAATCCTTTCCTTATCAGCTATAGCTTTTTCAATACGCTCACATGCCTTCTCCATATCATGAAGCAAGTATGGGTCATGAATATGATCCTCTGGAACTTCCACAAGCAAATCAGAAAGAGAACTCTCTCCTTCACGAAGAGTCATAAATTTCTCAAGAACCCCTCGTTCAGGATCACGTTCTCGTATACTCCACTGCTTCCCAAAAATTGACATACAAATGAGGCTAATACCTAACAAGACTACTGAGCCCAAAGAAAAACGAAAAGCTGAAGCAGGAAGTTTGTGTTGTAGTATCAAAAGAACATGACATAGCTACCATTCCAGGTGATTTCAGGTGTATTTTTCACTCCACTTCTTATAAAGTAGCCCTGTAAAGACTGCCTATGTACGTACACCTTCACACACACAGCTACTATTCCATCCTAGAAGGGCTATCTAGCCCAAAGGCCTTAGTTGAACGTGCAAAGGAAATTGGTTCTCCGGCACTTGGACTAACAGACAAGACATCAATGCATGGGTGTATTGATTTTTATAAAGCCTGCAAAGATGCAGATATCAAACCCGTCATAGGTACAGAAGTGTATGTCGCAGAGACAAGTCGCTTTGATCAAACACCGAAAACTGGGACAAGACGACACAACCTCATCCTACTAGCAAGCTCACACCAAGGGTACAAAAACCTACTCACCATTACGACCAAAGCACACACCGAAGGGTTCTACTACAAACCTCGTGTCGACAAAGAGCTTCTCAAAGAATGCAGAGAAGGCTTGATTGCCCTATCATCCGATCACTGGGGTGAAGTAGCGCAGAGCATTCTCCGAGGCCTACCCCTGGAAGAGGCATACAAGGTAGTACAGGAGTACCAAGAAATCTTTGGCAAAGAAAACTTCTTCCTAGAACTCATAGACCAACCGCACATCATCGGTCGAGACAAGGTAAATGAAGGCTTCATAGAACTATCAAGTACAAAGGAGGTTCCTCTCATAGTAACCAACAACGTGCATTACGCCAAGCCAGAAGATAAGGAGGCTCATGAAGTAATTTTGTGTCTACAGACAGGCAAGGATTTTGACGACCCATCGAGGTTTTCCATGCGTGAGGGTGATTACTCCCTCCGATCTTGGGAGGACCTACAAAAAGCGTTTCCAGGTCAAGAGACAGCATTTCAAAATACAGTAGAAATTGCTAATAGGTGCTCCTACGACTTTCAGTTTGGTGTAAATCTCATACCAAAGTTTGATATCCCTGAAGAAGAAACAGAAGTAGATACGGAAGAAATGTATTTCCGAAAGCTCTGTTATGGAGGACTACTTTGGAGATACCCTGAGGTACCACTTAGCAAGGAGGAGCTCCCTCTTCTTATTAAGAAAGAAAATTACGCACCACTGACTAAAGACCTTAAGCAAACAAGTCCAGAAGAACTAAAGGTCTTCGCTGAGGAGTCTTTCTCAGAAGAAAAAAAGGAACTACTAAAAGCACTCCCTAAGGAGGCAAGAGATATAGTAGACAGACTGGAGTATGAAATGTGTGTAATTAACGAAATGGGGTTCTGTACCTACTTCCTCATTGTCCACGACTTCGTAGCGTGGGCAAAAGAACGATCAATAGGGGTAGGACCAGGACGTGGATCAGCTGCAGGAGCACTCATCACCTACTGTCTCTCTATTACAGACGTAGACCCACTTACTTATAGTCTACTCTTCGAGCGATTTCTCAATCCAGCTCGTGTATCTATGCCAGATATCGACCTCGACTTCGAGGATGCAAGACGCGAAGAAGTACTCGACTACGTACGTAATAAATACGGGCAGTACAATGTAGCAGGTGTTGCCACCTTTGGAACACTCAAAGCAAAGCAGGCAGTTAAGGATGTAGGGCGAAGCCTTGGTGTTCCCTACGCTGAGATGGATAAGGTGGCAAAACTCATGACCGAAAAACTAGGAACCAAGCTTAAAGACATCATGGATACCAATCCTGATATCAAAGCAGTTATCAAGTCGAGCAAACTCATGGAACGCGTATTCAACCTAGCCCTGAAGCTCGAAGGTGTAGTGCGCCAAGTTGGTGTACATGCATGCGCATACATGATTTCAGAGAAATCACTGCTGGAATACACAGCAATGCAGCATCCACCTAAAGCAAAGGAGGCCTTTATTACTCAGTACTCCATGAAGCCCTTAGAGGCCCTTGGCCTACTAAAAATGGACTTCTTGGGACTAAGAAACCTCACCGTAATGCAGCGGTCGGTAGACATTATTAAAGCAAAAAAAGGTGTGGATATAGATCTATCGTCTATCCCACTCGACGACAAAAAGACCTACGAACTCTTTGCAAGGGGCGAAACAAAGGGAGTGTTTCAGTTTGAATCAGAGGGAATGAGAAAGTGTCTAAAGGACGTAAAGCCGGACACCCTAGAAGACCTTATTGCGATTGTATCCCTCTACCGACCAGGACCAATGAAGTGGATCCCTGTCTATGTAGGGCTCAAGCATGATCAAAAAATTGAATTCCCAGATGATGAAGCCAAGAAAAACTTCTCATCACTCACTTCTCTACTCGAAAAGTATCCAGAGGTGAAAGAAATTCTCATACCGAGTAATCTTATCCCCATTTACCAAGAGCAAATCCTTCAGATTGCACAGCGTTTTGCAGGGTTTAGTCTGGGTGAGGCCGACCTACTTCGACGTGCCATAGGAAAGAAAATCGCGGAGGAGCTCATTGCACAAAAGCAAAAATTCATTGATGGTGCCGTAGCCCTTGGAAGAAGCAAAGAAGATGCTGTCTTCCTCTTTGAGCGAGGTATTGAGCCCTTTGCAGATTACGGGTTCAATAAGTCCCATGCAGCCTGCTACGCCTTTATTGCCTACAGAACAGGATACCTCAAAGCACACTATCCTACAGAGTTCATGACAGGCCTACTCACCACAGTAGAAGACGCGACGGACAAACTAATCGTGCAGCTTCAAGATTGCCAACATATGGGGATCAAGATACTTCCCCCTTCTGTGAATGAATCTGGTGTTCACTTTACTGCCATCAAGGACGGTGAAATTAGATTTGGTCTCAATGCCATCAAGGGACTTGGTATAGAGGTGGCAAAAGAGATCAAAAATATACGAGAAATGGGAGGACCATTCACCAACATCGAAGACTTCCTAGAGCGATGCCCAAGCAACATCATCAATAAAAAGACTCTAGAAGCGCTTTCCTATGGAGGTGCCTTTGATGATTTCGACATACCAAGAGACACCTTTGGTAAAAATGTAGACGTACTGCTGACCTACATGAAGAGCCACAAACAACAAGCAAGTAGTGGTCAAATCGACCTTTTTGCAGATCTCGACGACGAAAGCTTCTCGCAGAAATTACACTTAGAGAACCCAAGTCCTGACTCTAGAGCAGCCCTTTTGAAAAAAGAAAAGGACAGCCTAGGATTCTACGTAACTGCACACCCTCTCCAAGGTCTAACCAGTTACCTGAAGAAAGGTGCAAAACAAATTCGTGATCTCAACAACTCCTGGGTAAATAGAAAAGTTACCCTCGTAACCATGGTAGCCGGCATGAAAAAGCTACTTACGAAAAAAAATGACATGATGGCATTTCTAGACCTAGAAGATGCTACGGGAGAAATACCAGCAGTCGTCTTCCCTAAAACCTATGCAGATGCAAGCAGCCATCTGAGAGATGACGTAGTACTCAAAGTCCGCGGAAAATATGAACTAAGAAACGGAGAACCACAACTACTCATCGAAGAGCTAAAAGAGCTAAATCTGGACAAGCTAATAAGCAGCGCAAAAGAACTTGGTCTCTACGATCCAGAAGAGGAGCGAGTCTACCATGTCGAAAACGAAGAAAGTGAAGAGACAGAAGATACAAAAAAGCAATCTCAAGAGACAGGGCTAAACCAAGCTCCAAATTCACAGGACCAAAGACCTAAGCCCCAAGACCTGGGCCCAAAGTCAGAAGAAGCAGTATCCATTGAGGCTCAGGAACTTATCCTGCCCCTCTCAAATCCCAATCCAGCGTTTCTTCAGAGTCTAAAGGCAACCTTAAGCGCAATGCCTGAAGGAGAAACAAAAATAACCTTAGATATACAGGGGAAAAAAATATCCACCTCCTTTGAAGTGGAACTCGATGAAGTAAACCGTGATAAACTACTGAATCTTGCCGCTACAGGTCACCAAGGCTAGAGAGCAGCTCCTCAGACTTTTCTTCATCCTCTTCTCTATGCTGCTTCTCCATTGCTGCAGCTTTTTCTCTTTGCTCCTTATACTCCTCGCGAGACTCAATAGTAGCCTTATCGAGCTCAAAGCTTGTCTTTTCAAATTTCTTATCGATAGCATCCATTTGTTCCTTCTCTTCTGCAAGAATGGTTCGAAGCTGATTCATGTGCTCCTCACCCATGAGTGGCATGAGCTGAAGCCAATACTTCTTTTCTCCCATATTCAGAGAAGATGACTCAAAAAGCAGCTGAATTATTTCCCCATGTTCAGCCATCATTTCATCGGTCACAAGAGACTTTAGCTCTTCTACCTGCGCATCTATCTGTACCTGTGCCGCAGCATCAGCCATACATGTATATAGGGGCTATCCTCCTAGTATACCACGTTTTTTATGCAAATTGGAGAAATTGCCGCAAAAACTTCGCATCGTGCGCAAAGAGAAGACGCGCATCCTTGATTCCATAATCCAGCATAGCAAGCCTTGTTAGGCCAAATCCAAAGGCAAAGCCTGCATATTTTGAAGAATCAATCCCTGCTTCTCGCAATACATTCGGGTGAATCATCCCACATGGCATGACTTCAACCCACTTTGCATCCCCATCATAGGACTCTCCATACAAAGAAGCAGCATCTACCTCAAGCTCAAGTCCAGGCTCCACAAATGGGAAATATCCAGGCCGAATACGTGTCTTCACCTGTGGCCCAAACACCTCCTGTAAAAACAACCGAAGTGTTCCTATCAAGTGTGAAACAGAAATATGTTCATCCACTACTACGCCTTCAATTTGAGAGAATATAACCTCATGCGTAGCATCCGTAGCCTCATTTCTAAAACATCTACCAGGGACCACAGCTCGAATGGGATAATTCTTGCGAGAAAGAATCTTGTTCTGCATGGAAGAAGTATGCGTACGAAGCACGACATCCTCATCGAGATAAAACGTATCCTGCATATCCCTCGCAGGGTGGTCATGCGTAAAGTTAAGCGCCTGAAAGTTCTCATAATCATGAACAATATGATCACCTTCCCATACAGCAAATCCCAATCTCTCAAAAATCTCTACAGCCTTATGAGTAAAGGCAGAAAACGGGTTTTGCGCTCCCTCTTGATCAAATTGTGCCTGTCTCCTACCAGGAAGCGTCACATCAAGCCACTCATTGGCTACCTGCTCCTCAATGGCCTTCTCAGCAAGGAGTTGCTTCTTCTCCTCCACATGGGCCAAAAGCTCTTGCTTTGCAGTATTTACAAGCGGACCAACCACCTTCTTCTCCTCCACCGTCATATCCTTCAGTCCCTTCAAAATCTCCTGAAGCGCGCCAGATTTCCCCAAATACTCCTTCTCAACCATCTCTAGTGAAGACAATGTCTGAGCCTCATCTATCTTCTCCACAGCCTCATTCTTCAGGGTCTGTATCCTCTCTTCCATAAACATGCATAGCAATCAAATTCCTAGCAACTATACGGAAATGAAAGAGTCTCCGCAAGCCCGAACCCCAAGCCCCTAATCAAACAACTAATCAATTAATCAATCAGCCAAACAACAAACGGCACAAAACATCCATCCCCAACCATCCAAGTCCCAGAAAGTGCTCAGATTGGCGCAATACAAGGAGCAAATAAAAATGGCGCCCGAGCCGTACTCTAGTACGGTGAGCAGCCATTTTCATTTGCGACGCAGTAGTGCGCCAATCTGAGTGCTTTCCAATTAGAAACCTCCCATTGCTTCGAAATCTGCCATAGTAGCCCCACACTTCTCCTCAGCCATAGCCATAATCATCTTCTCCATTTCCTCATCACCCTGGTATGAATCCATAGCCTCAGCAAACGCATCCTGATCTGCATATCCAGCATCAGTGATGATAGTCATAGCCTTCTCCTCAAGCTCCTTACCCTTAGCCTCAAGAGCCTCTAGATCTAGCTCTTCCGCATCTCCAGCAGTAAGTGAAGACATCAACTCAAGTCCTTCTTGAGCAAGACAAAACATTTCAGCAGCAGTTGAAGCTAGCTTATCCTTTTCAGATGACGCACCACCACCACAGCTCACCAAAAGGAGAGAAGCGATAAGAGAGCTCACCAAGAGACCCTTTTTCATAATGTAAAAATAAGTACATAAAGTACCTCGACTCTATCGGCTAGCTAGATCCTTGACAAACACTTACCCTTTACGAGTAGCTCCTTCCTTTGAGAAACAATACGAAATCACTGCCTCGACGGTTGTGGCAACCCGAAGTTTAATGTCTACTCCTTCTAGCTCCAGCTGGCGTGGAATAACAACTTCCTTCACTCCGCGCTTCGCAGCTTCCTTCACTTTTTTCGCCAAGTCACTCCCAGCACGAATCTCACCCGTAAGCCCGACTTCCCCCAAGAATAATGTATGTTCTGGAAGAGGAATATTGAGACGACTACTTAATACACTAAGAAGTACCGCAAGAGAACTAGAGGGGTCCTTGAGGAACACACCCCCAACAATATTCACATACACATCATGATTGTCACATGTGTACGTAGAAAACCTATTAATCACAGCCAAAAGTAGTTGTACTCGCTGCAAAGGCATCCCCACAGCTGTACGTTTAGGATAGCCAAACTTTGTGTAGGTAGTTAGTGCCTGTACTTCAAACAAAAACACACGAGACCCCTCCGTCACTGCAGTGAGTGCGGATCCAGGAGACCCCTTCCGCCGCCCCTCTAAAAACACGCGAGATGGATCCGCCACCTCTTCCAATCCCCCCTCAAGCATCCGAAAAACACCAAGCTCATCCGTGGGACCAAATCTATTTTTCTCAGCACGAAGCATACGAACATCCATATGCTTCTCACCTTCAAGCAGCAGTACAGTATCAACTAAATGCTCAAGCGTTTTGGGACCAGCAATAGAACCATCCTTCGTCACATGACCAATAATAATCATAGTGATACCATATCGCTTCGCAGTCTCCACTAAGAGTTCCGTACAAAAGCGAATTTGCCCTACACTACCAGCAACGCCTGACAAGGCAGACGAAAGAAGCATTTGTATGGAATCAAGCACAACAATTTCTGTCTTGTTTTGAAGCATGGTGGCTACCACATGTTCAACCATAATCTCATGAAGGATGGAAAAGCCATCCTTTGCGACGTGAAGCCTCTTCGCACGAGAAGCTATTTGCTGCATTGACTCTTCTCCAGAGACATACAGTACCTTGTACTGATGACTAAGTGTAGCGGCAACCTGCATAGCAAGAGTAGACTTTCCGATCCCCGGCTCACCTGACAATAGACACACCGAACCATGAGTAATCCCTCCACCAAATACCCTATCCACCTCTTCGATCTTTGTATGCATACGCGGAGTATCCTCTAAATTCTTCCCCAATAAGTCCGCCACCTGAAAGGTATCTTTTGATTCTCCTTGAATACGCTGCTTTGCCTCCATCACAGGATTAGCAGCAGAAACCTCTACAGCCTCTTGCTCGAGAAGTGTATTCCACATCCCGCACCCCTCACACTGCCCCGCCCACTTTGAAAACTGCTTATGACAATGACTACAAGCATAGAGCGTTTTCAATTTGGGCATACTTATGAGCGTAAGGTACTAAGCCACTCCTTCGCACGCTCTTCCTCTGGGACCTTTTGTAAAATTACCTTAAGTGACTCGATAAGCTTACTTTCATCCCCAACTTTTTCATACGCCTCAGCAAGCGCGTACAACGTAGTAAGACTCTCAGAATCAAGACGTACCGCCTCTTCCAAGAGTGGAACAGCAACATCTGATTTCTCCATCTTCTTATACACCTCTGCAAGGGAAACATATCGTTTTGCAGCATGTGGATCCTTTACAATTGCCTCTCGATACGCCTCCACAGCGGTTACATAGTTTTCTTGCTCCTCAAGCACCTTACCAAGGTTTGCAAACACTGCAGGATCCTGTGAACCAAGCTCTACGAGATGAAGATACAAACTCTCAGCCTTCGAAAACTTCTCTTGCTTCATGTATATAAAGGCAAGAAGGCTATTGGCATCCTCACTATCAGGATGAATCCCCAATGCCTCCACAAGATGACGCTCCGCATCATCAAGTCTGTCCTCCCGAATCATAGCATCCACATCCTGAAGCAACACCTTCACCTTACGAGCATCGTCTTTAGACAGCGCCAAAGACTTCTCTTCTTTCACCGTTTTATCCTCACCGTGCTGCAAAATATGATTAATTTTTGCCTTCACCATAGAAAAAAGCTGACGGCTCTCACGATCCATCCGCTTAAATTGGAAAAAAAGAGAAACTTTATAGAGTATGCTTCCCAGCACACCAATGAAACTCACACCCATGGTGAGCACAAGAAGCTTTACGGACACAGCTACGTCCATAGAGAGGAGGTAAGAATATATATCCCCTTATTCGATCTCTGAGGCCTCCTCGATCATAGTCTTATAATCCTTCGGATCAAGAGCCTTTACCCCAAGAAGCTCAACCATACGATCTACAATCCCTTCAAATGGGATGATTTCCTGGGTCCCCTTGGACATATCACGAATAATAATTTTCTTCTCTCTCACTTCCATCTGTCCAATAACAAGTGCGTACTTTGTCTCAAAGCGACTCGCACTATCTAGCTGAGAACGAATAGACGCCTTCCCAAGTGCTCCCATAGTCTTGATACCATGAAGACGGAGGTCAGAAGCTAGCTTAATAGCCACCTTCTTCGCATCATCACCAAGCTGCACAATAAAGACATCAATCTTATCCTTTGATGGAACCTTCAAATGAATATTCTCCATAGAGTCCGCAACTTCCTCCATAATAATGGAAGATCCTACGCCTGGCGCAGTGCAATCATCTGAACCAGAAAGCTTTTGCACCAAATCATCATACCTCCCTCCGCCACCTAGTCGAAAGGTACGAACCTCCATAGGGATAACAATTTCCTCTTCCTCCTCCATAAGATGAGCGGCAATCTTCTTCTTATGACGCTTCTCGTCCTCTGTCTCTTCCTTCTTCTCTGGCATAACAAATCCAGCCTCAGGAACTTCACGATCAATTTCAAAAGCAAACACAGTTCCCACATACATATCAGCATCCGGAATCAATGTAGGATCTTCTACATACTTGATTTCAAGTAAATCAAGATATTCCTTTACCTTTGCATAGTGCTCCTTGGAATCCTTGTCTAACACAGACTCCATCTTCGGCGCCAAGTCTAAGAGGATCTTTGTATCCTCCTCCTCAGAAGCCAAGATACGGAGTGGATTTATTTCGAGCTTTTCCTTATCATCCTCAGAAAGTGCACGTTCCTTCCCAGCAAAGAAGTTTCTCAAATCCTCTGCGTATTGCTCCTGCGCCTCTCTGCTACCAATTGTGTTGATGCGCACCTGAACAGTATCTAGCCCAAGATCCTTGAATATATTCATATTCATCTCAATAAGCTGCGCATCCAAAGCTGGATCCCCCTCACCAAGCAGCTCAAACCCATACTCATGTGTCTGTTCTCGATCCTCTGTCTTCCTCCATACCTGGTCAATATAGTACCACTCAATTGGTGGGTGCTTTTCATGCTGATCGTGGGAAATATACGTCAAAGCTGAAAGTGTTGTCATCTCTGGACGAAGAGCAAACTTCTTACCCTTCACTTCAAACAATCCCTTTCGAAAAATCTCAGACCCCTCACCCAAAGAGTGAGAAAGTGCCTCCATAGAAACAATACCTGGAAGAGAGACACGTCGAAGACCTGTTCTTCGAGCATGATATCGAACAACTTTTTTAATAAAAGTAAAGTAATCATGACGCTCGGGCAAAACATCATGCATACCTGGAACCGTATACGCACTCTTCATAGACAACACAAAAGGAAAATTAATGCATACGCAGTATAACGAAAACACTAGGTAAATCAAGGCTTTTCCCGGAAAACATGTCCTTAGACAATAAATACAGCACAATAAAGAAATAGATTGCGCAAGGTTGCACTGGGGGCGCCTTTACCATAGGCTAGGAGATACCATAAATCTCCACACCTTACTCCACAGTTATGAATGGCAAAGCCGCTCTCGTCATCTTCTCTCTTTTCATGCTCGCACTCCTTGCTTTTGGCAACAAACACGACGTGGATATTCCTCAACATGTAGGTGTGGCTACAGAACGAGTCCATTCCATAAGCATCACACCCCCTACAGGAGGGACCCTAAGTCTTGAGAAAACAGGTGAAACATGGCAAATCACCTCCCCCGTCCAAACGAACGCAGACCAAGAAGAAGTAGCCCTACTTCTACAAACCATCGCAAGCATGGAGTTCACAAACATGGTGACAGACACACCAGCTCTATTTGGAAACTATGGCGTCGACCCTATTCAAGGCACCCAAGTACGCTACGAAGCACCAGGTGTATTGGAAGAACTCGTTATAGGTAATGTATCTACACAAACCTACCAAACCACATACGTACGGAAAGGAAGCTACGTGTACGAGGTAGATGGAGCCCTTACAAGCATCTTTACCCCTACCCTGTACGCCCTTCGCAGCAAAGCGCTCGTGGCTGAGCACGCAGATGACGTAGAACAAATTGTCATTCTAGAGCAAGATACAGGAAATAAGTTTACTCTCTCGAAGGTCAATAAACAGTGGATAAGCGAGCCAAAGTTACCCCTAAGCCGCATCGATGACATACTCATCAATCTCCTACCTCTAGAGGTTATAGGCATAGAGGATCAGCCAGAGGGAGACCTTGCTCCAACAAATATGGAGGCAGATCATGCGCACAAAATCTTCATCAAAATTGATGATGCAAACGGCATATTGCTGTATACTAAACAGATAGGCGATACATGGTACATCCACCGACGTGAGGAAAACCATACCGACCGCCCTTCGCAAAAACTCATACAAAGCTTAGATAGATTGTTCCTATGAACCTCGCAGCACTCCTTATCCAGTTCCTCATTAGCCTTGCCCTTGGCGCCCTCATAGGCGTAGAGCGAGAAATGGTCAACCTGGAGAGAGGAGATGAGCGAAAAAACGAAGTGGAGTTCGGAGGAATTCGCACCTACATGCTCATCAGTCTTTTGGGTGCACTCAGTAGCTTCATGGCTACTACACTACAAAACATGGCAATTCTCTACGTAGCACTTGGAGGATTTTTCTTGCTCATGGCTGTACATTACACCTACCAGCTCTTTCACAACAAAGATGTAGGCCTTACGACCGAAATAGCAGGAGCAGCAACCTTTCTCATTGGGAGCCTTGTGCTCTATGGGTTCGAAACACTTGCAGTAATGCTTGCTATCTTTGTAACAATCATCCTCGTTTCCAAGTCAGCGCTCCTACGTCTACTCGAACACTTTGAAAGAAAAGAGCTCTATTCGACACTGATGTTTTCAGTGATCCTCTTTGTGATCCTTCCAGTATTACCCAACTATACGATTGACCCTTGGGGAGTCGTAAACCCGCAAGAAGTTTGGTACGTAGTAGTACTCATCTCTGGAATTAGTTTCCTTGGATATATTGCTAGTAAAATTGTTGGAACACGAAAAGGAATCATTCTTTCAGGAGTATTTGGAGGACTTGCTTCCTCAACTGCCGTCACCAGCACCATGAGTGAACAAAGCAAAGAAAACCCTAAAATACTCTTCCCCTTCATCATAGGGACCACTATTGCATCGAGCATGATGTTCTTTCGTGTCCTCTTCTGGGTTGGAAGTTTTCACATGCCTCTTTTCCCGCAAATCCTCATTCCTGTGCTCGCCATGTCCATCTCAAGCGGGATCCTAGTAGGTTTCCTGTATATTACAAAGCTTCGCACAAAGAAAAACATGCCGTGCCAAGAAATTCCTCTCAATAGCCCCTTTCGCATTGCACCTGCGCTACAATTTGCATTCCTCTTCCTAGCCATCTCCCTCGCATCACATTTTTCTGTACAATACTTCGGAAGCAGTGGAGTATACCTACTCAGCTTTCTCTCAGGATTTGCCGACGTGGACGCCATCACCGTTACCCTAGCAAGTCAGGCAAAAGAAGGTGTGCTTTCCAATCAGGCGGCTACATATGCCATCATTCTTGCCATGTGTACCAACACCTTCGTGAAAATCCTCATCGCAAAATTCTTTGGAGGAAAGGAATATGGAAAATGGATAGCAATCAGTTTTGCCATCATCTTAGGCCTTGGTATTGCAAGCCTACTTTTACTCTAAGCGCGATCGCTCACGAGCTAGATCCCGCTCCTTGATAGCAGCGCGCTTATCATATTTTTTCTTACCTCGAACAATTCCGAGTTTAGCCTTCACCAAGGCTTTTTTAAAATAGAGTTCAAGCACAACACAGGTCACTCCCTTCGTAGAAATAGCCTGATCTATCGCAATGATCTCCTTATGCTTTAAGAGAAGTTTCCTCGTACGCTTCGCCACAATATCCTTCTGAGAAGCATGTCCATAAGGCTTGATATGCATCCCTTCCACAAAAGCTTCGCCTCTATGCACGTGGACAAAATTACCCTTGAGATTTACCCCTCCTTGCCGAATAGATTTCACCTCATGCCCTCGAAGCTGCAAACCAGCATCATAGGTTTCTAGTACTTCATAATCGAAATACGCCTTTTTGTTCTTCGCGATGTTCGTTGACATTGGTAGTATATGCGAGACAAGATGCATACATACTACGTATCACCCCTTCGGATGCAAGCGACACTGAGTACCATACAAAAGATCCTCCCTTTCCTTGAAGCAGGACAAGAAGAATCCTTCCATGTGCCCACACGCGGCCACGCATTTCTTGTAGAAACCGCCCCACTCCAAGGAGGATTACTCTGGGCATACTTCCTAGCTACGCACATTCCAACGCTTGCACCACACAGAGAAGACCTATTAAAAGGTTCATTCACCGAGCTCTTTGCGTCTACGGATCAAGGACAGTCCTTTACCATCGCTGAAGCAAAACAAGTGCGAAGCCGGGTCACACTCAGTAGTGAGCGTCCTCATGTTGTCATTATTGAAAATATAGAGCGCATGACCACCGAGGCTGCAAACGCCCTACTTAAAACCATAGAAGAGCCAGATGGGACCGCATACTTTTTTTGTACAACATCTCACCCAAGCCAGGTGTTAAGTACGCTAAGCTCAAGAATGGTCCGCACTTCCCCTCCTCTTCTCGGAACCTCTATAATATCCCCACTACTGGGGACGCTCTTTCCAGAGCGAACACATGAAGATATTGGGACGATAAACAGACTTGCAGGCAATCACATAGAGGCATTCCTCTACCTCGCAGAGGCAGAACCAGAAGAACTCAAGCACGCAGAGTCATTCGCAGCACATATCCCAGCATTTTTTGAACACAATCCCATAGAGAGTATGCAAGGACTCAAACCTCTCTATGATAAGGACACTACGCTCCCTAGGTGGCTCTGCCTGTTTCTCCTCGAACAATATATTGAGAAAAACCAGCAAACGCCTACAGTAAAGAGGCAACGAACAAGGGCCATACGACAAGTACATCTCCTTCGAGAAGCGCTGTCGAGCAATGGTAATAAGAAACTTGCCTGTTTACACGCCACACTTTCATGAAACCATCTTCATCCAATTCTACCGTTCTTTTCTACTTCCTCGCAGCATGCTGCGTGCTTAGTGGTGTCCTACTGCTCTCCTTTCCAAACAACATCAAAGCTCCAGCAAATCTCCCTTTAGCAGAGCAAGCAAATGCAAAAGATACCAGTGAGGATAATGCACCAAAGACCCTATGGTATGACAACGCCACAGAGCTAGAAGAGGAGGGACAATACGAAGAAGCCCTCTCTAGCTACGTTCTCGCCAAGGAACAAGCCCCCGAAAGCCTCCCTGTCCTCCTCGGAGAGGTACGCATGCATAGCAAGCTCGGCAATCATTTTAGAGCCCTTGAGCTCATGGTCCCACTTGTGAAGCAGTTCCCTATGAGCGAAGCTGTACAATTTGCGTACCTAAGAGAACTGTTCGCAACGGATGGCAGCAGCGACGCCTACCTCTATGCAACCAATCAAGAGATTGCATCCGCATATCCTGGAATCGGCTGTCTCCTAGAAGCAACACAGAAAAACATGGAAGGAATCCAAACATACTGTGAAGCTACGCTGGCCACTTCATCTCCATTTCGAAGCTTTGCCGAAACACTCCTCGAGCAAACCAAAGCATATGAAACCTTCTCTGACGGAAAAGATGAATACATATGGACACTCAATAGCAAAGTATTGATCGAAGCTGGACTTCTGAGGCCAGCCATGAACATTTTACATGAGATTACAGATAAGGCTCCAGACTACAGAGACCCTTGGGTACTAAAGGGTTATACCTATCTAGCTGAGCGACAGTATGAAGATGCAAAAAACGCTCTAATCAAAGCCTACGAATTAGATACGACTCATACAGACACGCAGTTCCTCCTAGGACAAGCCTATGACTTACTTGGAGACGTAGATAAAGCAATTGTGTACTACAGCCTTGCGCTAGACAATAAATACACAAAGGAAGCATTCCTCTTTGAAAGACTACTCTTCCTCGCAAAGCGAGAGCAGCGCTTTGACCTCCTACTTGGACTCTACGAAAAATCTCCAGAGCTCAAGCGTCCAGAGACCTATCTAGATCTTTTTTGGATCTTACTAGAAGTACAAGGAGATACACAGCGAGCGTACGATCAACTAGCTGGACTACGAGCAAGGGGTCTCAGCGATCCCTACCTAGCCCTCTACCAAAGCTGGATCCGACTCTCGGAAAACAAGATCAATGAAGCTGAGAGCTTTGTGGTATCTCTAGATCAAAACATACCACTTACAAGCTATCTATTTGGAAGAATCCTCGAGGTAAAAGAGCAATACAATGACGCAAAGCGATACTACCAACAAGTATTTGAAGCAAATGCCACATCTATGATTAGCATTGATGCAAACAAACGCTATTCCAACCTCTAACACACCCTATGGAACTTGTTCTCTATATAGGCATTCCCCTCCTCCTACTCATCTATTTCATCATTCTCTACAATCGTCTCATTCGCCTAAAAAACAACAGAAAACAGGCACTCGGAGACATTGATGTCCAACTGAAAGTTCGATTTAACCTCATCCCAAACCTTGTCACCACTGTACAAGGCTATGCCAAACACGAAAAAGAACTGTTCTCATTTATCGCAGAAGCAAGAAGCGGAATTCAACAAGGCAAAAGCGGGTTAGAACAACAACAAGCGGAAAACCAGCTCAGCCAAGGATTGAAAACACTGTTCGCAGTAGCAGAAAACTACCCTGACCTGAAAGCTAACAAGAGCTTTTTAGATCTACAAAAAAACTTGCACGATGTGGAGTATAAAATTGCAGCAGCAAGGAGGTTTTATAATCATGCGACAAAGGAGTTCAATTCCGTCATACAAATGTTTCCCTCAAACATAGTCGCGGGCGTAGCTCAAATGAAGAGCCAGCCATACTTTGAACTCAGTACAAGCGAAGAAGCAGAACCTATTTCCATTCGTTTTGATAAGTCATAAATCATGAGAGTCGTAGGATTACAGACACATATTTGGAAAAACAATTTCAGGTCACTGTTTTTGCTCTGCATGTTCCCCGTCATGCTTATCACCATACTCTTTCTCATCATGTTTGCGGTTCTCGGGTCAGAGAGCAGTTCCCTTGTCAGCGCCTTCGAAGAAGCACTTACGGGAAGCATACTCATTTCTCCCTTCGTGACTCTAGGGGTTCTCATCTGGTTCCTTATTGCTTGGGGTTTTCACAAGTCCATGATCATGAAAATGACCGGAGCAAAAGGTATTGAAAAAAAAGACTACCCTGAGCTCTACCAAATCGTTGAGGAACTCACCATATCGAGAGGACTGCCCATGCCAAAGCTCTCCATCATAGAAGATGACTCTCTCAATGCGTTTGCCACAGGACTAAGTCCAAAGAACTCCATGATAGCCTTTAGTAGAGGGCTACTTAAAAAATTAAATAAGCAAGAAATTGAAGCGGTAGCTGCACACGAACTCTCACACATAATCAATAGAGATATACGAGTGATGGTCATCTCAATAATCTTTGTAGGAATCATTCAAACAGTAGCTGAAGTCTTTCTCAGATCTCGAATAGAGCCAAAGAGTGGAGGGAAAAATAGTGGCAACGGTGTACTGATCATCCTGCTTGTAAAAGTAGTGGTCTTTGTACTAGCCTTCCTCATCTCCCTTGTGATACAGCTTGCCATCTCAAGAAAACGGGAGTATCTTGCAGATGCTGGTAGTGTAGAATTAACAAAAAGTAGCGCAACACTCATAAGTGCACTACGAAAAATTTCTCAAGATTCTAGGATCGAGGCTATTGAAAATAAGTCCGTAGCACAGATGTGTATAGAGATGCCTCTTGAGAAAAAAACAGGTTGGTTTGAACACCTGTTTGCCACCCATCCACCAATCGAGGACAGAATCCGCGTCCTATCGCTCATAGGCTAATTACTTCTTAACCCCCATCCTATGGCAAAAAATGCAGCACTAGCTCCCATGACTATCGTGCAAGAGGGAGTAAACATCGGGCTACAAAATGTAGCAGGACTCGTTGGAGCATACATTTTGTGGGCTCTCACTGTTTGGATCCCCTACCTTAATGTAGGAACAACCATTGCTATCATGACGCTTCCAGCGGAGCTTAGCAAAGGTAAGACCATCTCTCCAACAAGCATTTTTGACAAGAAGTATCGCCAGTACATGGGTGAATTCTTCATCCTCCAAGGACTTATGGGTCTTGGAACCCTCTTCGGATTCATGTTCCTCTACATCCCAGGTCTAGTTATCGCACTTAGCTGGAGTCTAGCAACACTTCTTCTTGTAGACAAAGGAGCAGCACCACTTCAGGCTATGCAAGATTCCAACAAGATGATGTACGGAAATAAGTGGTCTGTGTTCTTCGCATACCTCATCTTCGGTATCGCCGTTTCTGTTGTATTCTGGGTACTTGGATTCATCTTGAAGTACATCATGGTAAACATGCTTGGACTCATCATCGGTGGACTAGTTTTTGCACTCGCTACTCCAATCGCAAGACACTGGCTAAATACCACTACCCTATCAATTGCCGAAGCGGAAACTGCAATCCGGCTAATGGGGGTAGTAATAGCGCTTCAATGGCCCAATGGTCTTTATAGCGGCGGTTTGTTC
>JAUIFW010000087.1 GCA_030430105.1 bacterium
GCAATTCACCCTGAGCCAGCGGCTTTATTATGAAGAACTGTCGCGTGGAAAGCTGTTCTGGGCGCGCAACGATCCGCAATGCCTGTGGCTGTCAGGGACCGAGCCGAGGCGGCGGTATCTGCTGCACTTACCAATAAAAACTCATCCTCGCCTAGCGCCACAGCGGAAGGTGTGCAAGAAAAGGCTGGGTATATCACTCCTGATAAAATCAGGGAGATGTGCTACGCGCCAGACCTTAATATGGTGATTTTTATTACGGATGTATACAGCTACAAGGTGAGCTTGTATAGGTATGACATCCGAGCAAACTCCTTGGAAGAAGCGATGAATTTGAATGAGGAAGAGATCTTTGGATTTTTCTCAGAGTTTGGACCCCGAGTAGGCAATGTTATTAAGCTGACTGCGAGTTATGGGGACGCTGGACATACCTTTGAGGAATTTGTGGAGTATGACTATGAGGCGAACACCTACATAACCAAGAGTACCTGTCATACCTGGTATGAATATGAGGTGGATGGTTCTGATGGGGAGGAGATGAAGGAATGTAAGGAGCTGTAAGTCTCTCAATGCATATGTGAATAGCCCTCTTGTTACGCTAGGGGGCTTATTTCATTTTATCAGTTTTTGCATAAGATCTCCAATATCTACTAGATCAAAATTCGTTGTATCTAGCTCTATTGTGTTCCCCTCAATAGAAAGCGGTACATACTGCTCCGTCCTGAGCTTTGTCCACTCATCCAAATTCTCTAGATCGACGTGGCCTGGATGCCTGCTTCCCGACTCTGCCCTTTTCTTAAACCTCTCAAACAAGGTCTCTCCATCAGCTGAACAAATAATCTGCGTGACGTTTGGCTGATACTGATCAATAAGTTTGCCAAAGGCTTTGGAATCATACTCCGCATGAAACGCAGTCTCTGTTACCACAGATATGCCATGCTTCAGGAGTTCCTCTACTACGGCAAAGAGAATTCTGTAGCTTGCTATTCCTAGTTTTGTTGAGTGTGCCCTATCATCGTACCCAAGGGTATCAAACATGTGTTCCTTGAACGTATCCTTGCTGACGAGAGGGAACGCCAACTGCTCGGAGAGCTGCCTTGCAATGCTTGTTTTTCCTGTTGCTGGCCACCCTGACAATATGATGAGTTGCATTCTAAAAGATAAAAGGGTAAAGCTGCTAAAAGTCTCTACAGCTTCTAGTAAGCGGCTTTTAGTGTATGCATCTGGCTCCAGGAAGCTACACAAAGTACTATGATCTACTATTTAGCGGGATTCGGTCACCTCACGCACGTCGCTCGGTCGCCCAAGGGCTCGGTCGCTCCTAGCTGCGGCGACCCCCGCCGCTAAAAGCGTGCCATCTGGCACCCTTTTCCTTATCTTAGCCTAGGGCAAAGATAAGGGCGCTCCATTCTCATCACCGCCACCCGTATCCAGCAAGTTCACAAAACCACAACCTACGGTTGTGCTTGTTGTTCACGATGCTGGAGCGGGTAGCGGGATTCGAACCCGCATCATCTGCTTGGAAGGCAGAGATTCTAGCCATTGAACTATACCCGCTAGACGTTTTCGAATATACGGATCCTCGCAAAGAATGCAAGGGGTTTTTTAATCAATAAAGAAAAGTGGTACCTGAGCCTGCTTCACATCCGCCATTTTGTAATCAAGCATCTTGCGCCCCACAAAGATTACACTGACGCTTCCTTCCTCCTCCACGATCTTGTCGATGTTTTTTTGGAGGAATCCTCTTCTGTTGATAACGGAAAACTTCAGTCCTTTCTTGTCCTCCGCATGGAGTTCTTCGTTTACTCCATCAAAAATATGCCGTGCATCCTCTTCTAAGCGCTGCGCTCTTCGCTCCGTGTATCGCCCTTCCAAACAGCTGAGCAGCACCACGTGCCAAATCCCATGGCTACTTGCCCATCTTGCTACCTGTGGCAGTCGTTTCCCATAGGAATTACCTCTTGTACAGAGTACCACGAGCGGTTCCCCGTTGGACTGGATGGTGAGGGCCTTGGTATCCTTGATAGTTTCCGCGACCCCTAGCTTCTTGGCCACCCATGGGATGAGCGGCGGCTGCACGATCAAGGTGATGAGAATGACCCACATTCCAATGGAGAGAAGACCATCGAGCTCCATGAGCCCTAAACTCTTTACTGTTACGAGGAGAACCGCTGGAATCGCTCCTGTCTCTCTGATAAAGCTGATGAACATGAGTTCCGAAGGCTTCATTGGTGTCTTCCCGAGGAGCATAAAGGGAAAGAGCGAGAGCCAGACTGCGAGGGGCCGGATCACGAGCATAAAGAGAAGGGCGATGGAGATACCTACAGGTGCATAGTTGATGAGCGCTTCTACATTTACCAAGGCGCCTAAGAGCAAGAAGATGGTGGGCTTGAGGAAGCCGTCGATGGTTTGATTAAAGTAATGCTCCGTGTCGTGCAAATGCTCGGTCACCATGATAAGGAGACCAGCGATAAAGGCAGCGAGATATCCACTTCCCCCGAAGGCGATGGCCATCGCAAAGATGATCACAGGCACTCCGATGAAGTAGTTTGCATCGACCCCTGTTTCTTCATTGAGCTTCACCTTCATATGCTTCAAAAACTCTAGAAGTCCGTATCCCAGGACCCCAAAGAGCACGCCAAAGCCAATTTCCTTGGCTAGCAGTACCCATGTCTCGTTGTTCATGGCAAAGCTACGATACCCTTCCCAGAGGGTCTCTGGTGCCCCTCCACCGGCCACAACTCCTTGTAGTACAAGAAGCGTGAGGACCGCGCCGATCACATCGGTCATGGCACTCTCTGAGATGATGATGTCTTTGATATCCTTATTCTTAAAACGCAGCTTGGATATGACTGGGATGATCGCTGCGGGATCTGTGGATGCCAGGATGATTCCAAGCAAGTATGCCACCATGATATTCATGGGTATACCGACCAGCTGCGCAATTCCCAAAAGCGCAAAGGAAAAGAAGGTGCTCGTAAACAAAAACCCTACAAAGGAGAGGGAAAGGATCCTCAGAAACAGTTTTTTGAAGTTGTGGAACGCGATCTCAAGTCCTCCTCCAAAAAGTATAAGCGTGGCTCCGAAGGTGACCAGCGTAGCAAGTACCGTATTGTTGCTCACCATGGGAGCGAGCAAGGGCCTGGCTGCTATACCGAAAATCAGCGCGAGGACAAAGCTCGGCACGATGGTTTTGCGTGCCATGTAATAGACCAAGAAGCTCAGTGCTCCGAGGAGTGATATTTGAAAGAATATGAGGACAAGCTCG
>JAUIFW010000007.1 GCA_030430105.1 bacterium
CAAGCATCGCCTCAGGCTTGTAATGATGGCGAAGCTCTTCGAAGAGCTCCAAGTCAAGCTGCGTAGGACCAACAATAGCATCCACAAGCAGCACCACATACGTCACAGGCATGCGCTCATGAAAGAGGTATTCACTGATCATACGTTCAATGAGCTCTCGTACATGCCCAGGCTGCTTTGCATAACCATACCCAGGAAGGTCTACGAAATAACGATTCTTGTTGATCAAAAAGAAATTAATCTCGGTGGTTTTTCCTGGCTTACTACTACTTCGTGCCAAGCTCTTACGCCCTGTAAGCGTATTGAGCAGTGAAGACTTCCCTACATTAGAGCGTCCTGCAAATACGATATGTGGCCGAAGATCCCTGGGTACGCCAGAGGGCTCCGTAGCTCCCTTGATAAACTCAGCTGACTGTATTTCTCTCATCGATGCATAGAATAAGACCTAAGTGCCCGTGCCCGCTCTCGAGCATCCGGCATATGCCGCACCACCTCATCCCAAAAACTAGATCTGTGATGTGCGTGCTCCAAGTGTACCACCTCATGCAAACAAACATAGGTAAAAAGCGGATACGGAAGTAAAAGGGAGGAAAGACTCATAGAAATATTCCCAGAAGTCGTACAACTTCCCCATCTACTTGTCGTATCCTTAAGAGAAACCTTTTGCAAGGTACGCTTCGGGGCAACGGCAACCGTCCACATACGCACCTCTCGCTCCACCTCCTCAAGCAACGCTTTCTTTACCAAAGAAAGCAATATCTTCCGCTTGCCTGAAGCATCCATCTGCTCCCAGGAATCCCGTGGCCTAAGCATATGAACCGACTCAGTTCTACCCTGCCCCAAGACCTGTGCCCTAAGTCCCAAACCCTTACCACTAGGCTGAACGCGAATCGTCCCAACTGCCCCATGCGCAACACCTTCGTCGTACCACTCCTGAAACAAAGGCTCCCCGCCCTGATGACGCTTCTCCACCTTGCGCATCAAGCTATCTATATGTCGCTGCTGCTCCTTTTTTGAAAGCCATCTCGAAATACGCAGCTCTATGCCATCAATGGTTTCCTTCGCATAAGAATGCTTCGTATCCGTATATACAATAATCGGCTCCATTACTCTACAATGATAGGATCACTAATGATGGGCGTAGTACCAGCCGTGGGCCCATCTCCTACCATAAGAAACAATATATCTCCCTCTTCCAAGGACGCTGCTTCCACCACACCACCACAGCATTCCATCGCGGGATCACAAGATCGAACAGCTACACCATTCCCCACAGGAGTAAGTGCCTCGACGGCCACCTCAGGGCACCCCTGATCTTCTCCCGCTAGCTCTGGACATTCGTCTCGAAAGACATCCTCAAACCCATCCCCATCCGCGTCACTACATCCCACTGTTCCAGAAAATCGTTGGTCTGCATTCACATAAAAGGGACACACATCCTCAGCATTTGCAACCCCATCCCCATCCATATCCAAAGAATAGGCAAACAGTATAGGAGTCCCCAGAAGCAAACAAACAGTGATATGTCTTAGTATTTTAGCCACAATCATCAGTTAGATTTGGTTTAAAGTGATCACACACATCCTTGAGCGCATCCACCGCGCCTTCAAGCGCAACATTACTTTCTTGAAGCATTGTATATGGTTGCCTCCAGTATAGAGGGATCGACAAGGTTTGCGAAGTGGTTTGGAGGGTCTGCTCAAG
Organism: bacterium; assembly: GCA_030430105.1. Next base: position 1,705 of record JAUIFW010000007.1, read on the forward strand.
TTTTTGCAGCTCCCGTAATTTAAACTGCTCTTTGAGCTGCCTGAAACATTCTGCCTTTGCCTCTTCAGAAAGAAGTTGCCCAAATCCGGTACTACTCTCAACTCCGCAGTTAACTTCGTCCTCACGAAGCAACGTACCATCGACCTTCTGAATAGCGCCAGCCTGAACTTGCCCACCAGTTATATTTTCTGGGGAGTTTTTCATCGCCTCCCCCAAGCTTCGACCAAGTTCAGCGCCAACCGCAGCCAAACTACTAGCCTGACTCTCTAACTTCTTAGCGTTCTCCTTATTTGAATCAAGCTCCCCGATCCATGTAGCCACAGCATCTACTCCCTTCTTGATGTGAGAGTTTTCATACGCCTTCACAAAATCATCTCCCACCGTCTGAAAGGAAGTAAAGACACGCTCCATCCTAGCAAAGGTACGCGTCAAACGGTCAAAAGCATTTTCCACGGACTGAATCCCAAGCCTTGGGTCCGGACAGGCACTCAAAGCCGCCGCAGAATAGGTGCGATACCAAAAGGGATTTACACCTATAGCAGGGACAATTCTTTGAGAAGGATCCTGCTCATATGGTGCTAAACGTTTTTTTATTGTTTCTACCACAGGCACATCAGATTCAAGCCCCTCCGACCTCTCTTGCAGCAAGCGTAAATACAACATATCTACGACCGCAATGTAGCGGCCAAAATCCTCCAGTGAAAGCACCTCCTGCACATTTGGCTCCAAATCAAGTTCCTCGGTGATAGCTTGGATAGGCGCACGAAGCAAAAGGAAGTACATTTGTCGCAGTGCATAATAATTGGCCTTGATACCTTCATACAACCCAAGCTCTCCAAGTAATTCATCCGAGTACGTAACCCCATCTGCACAATTAAGGCTACTCCTAGCCATCAATTCGCGAATATAGTCGAGACGCCGACGCACATAGTCCGAGTCCTGCTGAAGTTGGAAGGAAATATTTTCCGTTACCATTTCGCTAAAAAACTCACTGATGCCAAAACCCTCTGAGGAAGCGTTTTGAAGCTCATCTGCAATTTGGTTGTATGTGTTCGCCACAGCTTCTGTGGAGTTTCGCATAGCGTTTTCCAAACTTACGGAAGCTTGATCGAAGGGATCCGTAGAATTTGTACGCAGCTGCTGTGACTCTGGAAGCACATAGAGGGGTTGTCCAAAGACCTGCACCCTATTATTCACTCCACAAGCTTTAAGTGCAGCATTCGTCCGATAAAGCTCATCTATCTGCACGATCAAGCGATCCATATATTGCTTCAGATAAGTCGTCGCTGGGGGCGTCGAACACTGCAGTAGCTCTGCCTCTTTTTCAGAGGTCACACCAGCTGTAGCTTGCAGGGCAGCAGGCGCAACAGGCACTACTGCATAGGCAAAGACACCTGAGGACAGGAGAGAAAAGATCGCGACTAGTACTCGTATACTCAATCTCATTATTGCCGAGGTAATTCACTAAACTTCTGCGCAGTCTGACGAAGGCTGAAGGTCGCTGCACGAATATTTCGCATAAGGGACCCCATCGTCCTAAGGCGCTCTCGCAAAATTTTCACATCCTCCTGGATATTGGAAGTCTTCGCCTCTAATTGAGCGTAGAGCTCATGCTGCTCCTTGAGATAGTCCCGTTTTGCACTTGCCTCCGCAATATCCGAAAGGACTGAAAATGAGTTTGCACGATTCACATCATCTTCTAGCAGAGCATCTCCATCCCACCAGGCAATTTGTTGCTCTGCCTTATTGAGCACTTCATTCATCTTGAAATACTCACTAGGCTGGAGGTTAGAGAAGATCGGAACAAACTGTATATTCACGAAAGAGAAAAACTTAAAGAACTCCCCATCAGGATTGAGCCATGGGAAGGTAAAAATATTTCTCGCTTCCACCCTTGTACTCTTGAGCCTCTTTGCAGATTCAAACAGTCGTTTCACCATACTCTCCAAATTCCGTTTCATGGAATACGGTCTGATGATCTGGCTACTTGGAGGCGCGGGGCGCGAAGGAGCCAGAATAAAATCAATCTGGGTACAGAACCCGCCATAACAAGATCGCATATCCTGGTCATCTACCCAATTGAAAAAGGTGTCCATAAGTCCCACAGCCACAGCAGGAGCATCAAGCACGGTCAAATCAGTTGGTTCTGAACCGGTCAAATTCTTTATAATCTGCCGAACCTGATCATCCGAAGGGAAATATTGCTTGTACCTATCACGAATGGTTTCTGGCACTGCGAGAAAATCTTCAGCACTAGTAAACTCATTCTTAAGCAGCTCACTCGTCTCTGCAAACGCCAAACCATACAAGACGGCTTCCTTCTCCTTATCTGTCAAAGGAGCATCAACTTCATATCCACGCTCAGGCTGCACAACCGAACACACAGGAATTCCCTCCTCTGGGAAAGCAGTCCTCCCAGCAATCTCTGAGGACAAATCTCGAAGTAGCTCCTGATCAGTGATCTCAACTGGATAATCACTTCGGCCCATTTCATAAGAAATCTGCGGCGACACAGGAAGCAACTGTGACCGAAGCGTCGTCTTCACCGTATCCTCAACCATATATCCCTCCAACTCATTGAGATTATGCCAGATATCAAAGCCAGAATTACCCTCATCACCATCCATAAACAAGCTCAGATATTTCGCTAACACATCTACATGGGCAAATTCCCTATTGATTTCCAAGATCCGCTCACGCCTACGTGCCATCTGCTCGCGTTGAAACAATTGAGCCACAGCAGTTGTACTCGTCACCTCACCCGTTTCTACATCCACACCAAAATATCCATCAGAGCTTTCCTGTACACCGTACAGCCGCTCCATATCTCGATCCACCTGTTCCTCAGAGAGGTAGGAATACTCCTGATACATATCAACATACAAGTCCTTGAGTACATGACCTGTATTCTTACGGTTCGCATTCTGCAGCTGCTCTTCAAAGGATACATATGCATCCACAGCACGAGTAGGCTCCTCCTGCGCATGGGAAACACCCCCTAACACAAGGAGGAGTAGCATTCCTATACGTAGAAAACGTCTATACATACTCATTTAATAATCAACGGATCCGCTATATTGCGGCAGCAACGTCGCGAGAATTCTATCCATACGATCAAGCTCAATCTGAAGCGCCTCAAGTCTGCCCTTGTACAGATACATATCGCGGTGTTCAAGATACGCGTCCAAAAAAGTACCAAATACATCGATAGTCACATCTGCCAGCCACTTAGCATCCTGGAGTTCATCCGCAACCTTTGGTTCAAGCACCCCATCATGAACCACGCCATTTCCATACTGGATATCTCGGAGGCTCGCTCGCCCTTGCCATTCTTCATAGTCCTCCAAATCAGCAGCCGTACTGCGTTGCTCTGCGAGAAAAGCTGCATACTTGTCATACTCATCTTGTATAGCTGAACGAACCAAACTTGCTGGTGTTGTTTGTGGCAAAATATCCTCTGCAGACTGGGCTTCCTCGCTACCTGCATCCGCAGCCTTGTTCAACAGTTCCTCCAGTCTAATCTGATACTCCTCAAGCTCTCGGAGAGATTTCGTAATACTTCCCTCACCAGTTTCTGGATTAAAAAGCGACAAAGTTTTTTTCACCACGTCCCGGTTATACACACGAGGCCCAAAGAAATCGAGCGCATCACCAGTGAGTACCTGTTCCTCTACACAAAAAGGATCTAAGGTAAAGCTCCGTATGTTCGTGCCGTGAAAAAACTTGAGCTCCTTATCTGCTCCAAGAGCAGAAAGAAATGATGAAATCGGAGAAGAAGCTGAAGAACTAAGGAGATTCAATGCTGCACCTGCTGCTGTGGTATTGGACGCAACTTGCGCCTGCACATTCTTGGTATGATAGTAGGAAAGGATGGCTAGCATACCAGCATTCACATAACAGTTTACCGCATACTGATAGTACGTGGGAGTCACGACGAGCTCTCCAACACTATGCATCTCTGGAAGCCCCTGCGCATCCAAATACGGCTGATCATGAAGCTGTCCAGGAGCCAAACCTTCACCATGACGGTTATAGACATCAAAGGTCGATTCATTTGATAGTTCAGAGGGCTGAGTTCCATCCCCAGCAATCTGCCCAGTTCCAGTACTTACCCCCGCTGAGGTAGAAGTCCTAGAGGCAGATGAGTCACTTGCTGCAGAAGACTCTGTATTTGCACTAGTAGTCGCCTGCTTCACATTATCCTCATTACAAGTATCTTGCCCATTTGGATCCTTTCCAGCTGGACATCGCACATGCATATCAATATCTGTAACCCACTGTTTAAACACTTCATTAAAACGATGCATCAGTGTCGTAACCTCACCCAGCGTTTCGTTGAATTGCTCAATCCGTTTCGCCCAAAAAAACGTGCGCTGTTTGTACACAAGATCCAAAAGCACATCCTTGAGTGACAGTGCATGATATTCATAGAGCACATCTCGAAGCTGCCCACATCGTTCAGCCGCAGCCTGCCGCACCTGTGCGGAAGCATCCTGACATGCAAAGGTATCTCTTCCTACATTGGTGACCTCTTCAATATTCTCACACCACGCGTTCATATCCTCTCGGAGCAAGATCAAAGACATCTTCCCACGATATACCAGCTCTGCCATGGTCCCATTGTAGACACTTGCTAGATTCCGCTTTCCCTTTTGGTAGGTTCCGTCCATCTGACAAAGTGTCACATACACATCCTGCGTACACTGATCGGGAGCAGCCTTAGCCAGTACCTCCTGACAAAAGGGAGAAAGATGCTCCTCCACATCCGCAGAAATACCAAGCTGTTGAAACGCAGAATCCGCCAAAGCCCCCTGCACAAGCAGGAACGAAAGAAGAACCAGACTACCAAGGCGAAATAAGCGCATAAAGATAACAATGGTATCAACTAAGTATACCACAAATGCATGCAAAATGCACGTCCCATCCTATGCTATTCCTTGGAAGAAAGGGACTCTTTGAGCGCTGTAGGAAGCAACAAAAACACGAGCTGAAACGAGTTGGGATTAACAATCGCAAGCAGGTACTTGATCCCAAACAACACCACCAATCCAAGAAGTATCTGCACCAACATATTCCGCGCCTTCTTCACGTCCCCTTCAGTCGGAGCAAACATCATATAGATCCCAGCTCCCACCAAGCCAATAATTCCAGCAGATACCAAGAGGATCTGAAAGAAATTGACGATCCAAAAGATAAACTGAAATATCCCTCCAAGCCCTTGCCCAGTATCAGTCATAATCGCATGGCACACTGGCGCAGTAGAGTCTGGAATCGAACCATCCGCAAGTTTGCTAAGGTTCGTAACATTCAAAAAAGGCTCAGTGTCACCGGGAGCTTTACCTGGCAGCTGCGTGAGACAAAGTCCCTTTGTCTCTTTTAAGTTTACCGCTGGAATGGGATCAATGAAGTCGGAACAAACAAACGATACTCCCTTTGCCTTTCGAATCGGAAGAAGCATCTCAGTACACTTATCCGTAGGACAAAAGTACCATATAGAGCCCTCACCAGATTTTTCCTTCTTAACTATTTTATCAAGATCAGCACTAGAAGTAGTGACTTTGATCAAGGTATTTGTTTTGGCAGGCAATGGATTTCCATCCTTATCCTTCCCACAATTTTGCTCGACAGCACATCGATTCAAATTAACCCGCTCTCGCTTATAAATCGTTTCAAAACCAGCGATTGCATTGAGAGCCATGGTCGCATACTCACAAGGACTAAGCTGCAATTTGAGCGGCAATTTCTTGTTAACATCATTCTCAATACACCCCGATACATCCTTCGGGGTATAGTCAGCATCACACTTAATTGAAAAGTTTGTAATCCCGCTTACCCCCTGTGTCGGATCAAGATTACTCACCGTATCTACCGCACAGGGAGCATATTGATCAGGGGTAGAAGAGGTCTCCCCACTTCCATACCCCAAAAACAAATGAGGAACCAAGTACGTTCCTGAGGGCTTTGGAGGAGTTTGCTTAACTTGCGTTGGGTTATCATTACTAATCTTATCTGGGAAAACACACTCAGCAAACCCCACTCCTCCGCCAACAAAAAGGAAAAGCAGCATTGAAAGCACGGTACGAAAGAGAACTCTCTTGGGCATAGCTTTGGGAAATATATCAAATAAGTATACCACAAAACGCACGCCAGTGGCGTGCGAATTACTAACTATCCATTACTAATTTCAAAATTAATAATTCACTCGCCAAGAGGCGAGTGCCCTACTGTTTTGTAATCACCCCTACACGAAGCCACCCATCCGCATCCTGCACGATTCCCATACCAAGCTCGAAACTCCCCGTCACTGAGATATTATCGCGGAGCAGAGGCAGTAATTCACTCGTACTTGTCAGTGCAAACACATAGGCCTTGTACGAACCAGCACCTACTTCCTCTCGAAGGATTTCAAAAATACTCTGCCCATTCACTGAAAAGCTCAAGTCCTTGATCTCGGCCAAGTACGTCGCCCAATTCTTTGCCACAGCCTCAAGCTCAAGTGATCGGGTGGCTGCACGTCCATCACGATTGAGTTCTTTGATTGCATTGATGATAAACAATGAAGAATCACTCGCATCAAAAGAAGGATTGGAAAAATGCTGCACATAGTAGTACTTCCTATCTACACCCTGCGCCAAGCCCACACCGAGCAAGGTATTTTTCGGATCAATAATATTGGCATAGTGCCCCGGGCTCTGCCTCCACCCTTCATACACCGCTTCTATATCGTACTTCGTAGCAAATCCAATATTTTCCGCCACCAAGCTGGTATATCCATAAATATCCTTCCAATCATTCACAAATTTCCCTTCCGGATCCTCATGGGCAAAATAATCACGCTTCGCCATATCCACCGCTTTGTGAAAAGCAAGCTGACTAAGTGAATCACTGAGCTTCAATCTCGGTGCACCCACGGCATCCCTGTCCACATTCACCCAAGCCAAGATCTGTTCCATATCAGCTCGCACCTCAGCGGGGATATCAAGTTCCACACCTTCATCAGCCACCTGCACTAGCCCTGGGTCGCTCGTATCACCAAGAATGTTGGATGGAAGAGAATTATCAGCAGAACCATCCGCAGTGAGTCGAGACACTGCCACCTGCTTCCATGTTGTGTATGCATCATGCGCAAACACCGTGGAGCTCTTTGATGCCTTTACAGAAATAAGTACTTCCGAAGAGTCTCGAAACCCAAGACGAGCCGTAGGAAGTGTTACCTCCTTTTCAAAAGGAAGCGTAAAGAGTTGAGACTTACTACCCTGCTCAACTAAAATCCGGTACACATAGTCACCTACTACATCCAACTCAAGTGCAATATCGTTACCATCCCAAGAAGCCGCTACCGTCCCTGATACTTGCGTTGGTGAAAGTGAACGACTCTCCAAGGATCGCACCCACACGGGGATTGAGGTTTTCTGACCTTCCACATCTATCTCAAGAGTAAAGTCTCCAGCTTCCTCAAAAAATAGTGGAATTTCGACTCTATTTCCAGAGGCCGTATCCGAAGCTGTATATACAGTGCTAGTCCCTCGTTTAATTCGTGCAGAAACATCTGCTCCTGAAGGAGCAGTACCGACAAGCACATGCAGCTCGCCAGGAACAAACATAGAAGGAAAGGCACGCTGAAGCTCTATACCACCAAGCTCTGCATACTCCTTCTTCTCAATTTTAGACGTCGTAAACCCTACCTTGTACGCTCGTCCATCAAAAATTCCCTTACTTGTAGGATGTAGCACACCAAACGCCTTCTTTGTTAGATCCACCAAGCCACTATCTCGAAACGGACCACGGTCATTTACACGAACCAACACAGACTCCAAAGTCTCGTCACTCGCCACCTGAAGCCAAGTACCAAAGCCAAAGCCTGGATGTGCAGTTGAATACAAACTATTGGAGAAGGTCTCTCCACTTGCTGTAGATTTACCATTGAACGAATCCGCATAATAGGAAACCACACCAGATCGATAATTTGGGAAGGTCTCAAGCCCTTCTTGCTCAATATATAAAATACGATAGAGCATCTCCGCCACCAATCCTCGCGTAGCAGGTGTATCTAATGGAATATCACTCGTTCTCAAAAAATCTGTCAGCTGCCGGGACTGTGCAAACAACACATATGGAGCGTACCACTGAGCCGTGTCTAACTCATACTCCTCATACAGTGGAGAAGTCTTTGTATACGTCGCTTTCTCACCAATAGTCACCAAAATCTTCATCACCTCTACCACCTTCACCTGATCCCCAGGGCGAAATTCCCCATCTGGATACCCCTGCACATACCCTCGCTGGAAAGCATCATCCACATACTTCGTAAACCATTGTCCTCGAGAGACATCCGGAAATGGACTTGCATTGGCATCCTGAGGCGATCGCTTGTATCCCTCATAGAGCATCTTGAGCACCTCTGCGCGATTCACAGATTGGTTTGGCCGAAAGGTACCGTCAGGATACCCTTGGATAACACCTTTTTCCTGCAGAAAGCTAAGTGCAGTGTCATACTGAGAACCAGCTGGGACGTCAGAAAAAGCTGCAAATGCTACTCCCACAGGGAAAAGAAGAAGTATGCAAAGGATTCGAAAAAACGCTTTCATAGAGTTAGATTCATACATAGTACCAACACTATAAAACAGGCTTTGAGAAGGACAATGGACGTGTTGTCGTTATTGGTGAATGACAACTATCTATAGGGGCTCCTTCCCACGAAGTATGTCAATTGCTTTGCAATACGGAGCTACTAGAATAGAAGCATCTATACCTTTGGCGTTTTCATGGAATCCCTTTCCCCCTACCTTTCCTACGTATACCTCGGACATGAGGTACGCACGTACATGACCGCACTCTTTCTCTTTATCGCGATTTTCCTTTCCTTCTATATCTTCCAACACCAGGTACTCACCTATGTACGAAAACTCGCAAAGAAGACAAAAAGCACAATGGATGACCTCATTGTTAGTGTCTTTGATACCATTCCCAACTTCACGTATTTTTTTGTTTCGCTGTATATCGCCCTGCAACTCTTTCACTTACCAGATTCTATAGCAACTGGTCTCTTTATCTTCCTCGCCATATTGCTTACCCACCAAGTAGTGCGCATCACTGACGTGGTGCTAGTAGAAACCAATAAAAAACTCATGAATCGGGGACAAGGCACCAAGAGCGCACTCGGGCTCATCAGGTTCCTCGGTAAGATGACGCTCTACACCATTGGGTTTCTTCTCATCCTCTCGAATCTTGGTATCGACATTACGTCCCTTGTAACAGGTCTTGGAATTGGAGGTATCGCAGTAGCACTCGCTGTACAAAACATCCTTGGAGACCTTTTCTCCTACTTTGCTATCCACATGGATCATCCCTTCTCTGAAGGAGATTTTGTCTCTGTAAACGGCACGTCAGGAACCATCAAAAAAGTAGGGGTACGCACCACTCGCATCAAAGCTCTTGAAGGTGAAGAGGTCGTGGTTTCCAATAAAGAAATCACCTCCTCGCAAATTCAAAACTTTAAGAAACTCAGAAAACGTCGTGTAAAACACGTGATTTCAGTCACCTATGACACGAAAGCTACAACACTCAAGAAAATACCAGCACTACTCGAGTCTTGCTTTGCAGGCATAGAAGAAATCGAATTCGAACGAGCACATATGTGCATGATGGGCGCATCATCCATAGATTTTGAAGTAGTCTTCTACGTCAACAACCAAGACTACCGTCTCTATATGGACGTGCAGCAAGCCTTCCTTCTCAACCTCAAAGCCACCTTTGATAAGGCAAAGATTGAGTTTGCATTCCCTACGCAAACAATACATATAGCAAAATAGTGGCTTCGCCACTATTTTGAAAATGACAAATATCAAATATCAGATAACAAATTTTAAAGTAAAATCAGCGCCTACTCAAAATCATTGATCATTCATAATTGATATCTGAAATTTGATATCCATAATTGATATCTGAAATATGATATCTGAAATTTGATATTTTGAATTATTGCGCTAGCGCAATAATTCCTCCACCGGTAGTCCTGTGAGCCTACGAAGCCCCCGAAGCAAGTACCACACCATACAGATCGTCACCACCATGGATGGCAAAGCAATCACTGGATAACTGAGAAGTGTAAGCCTACCCAGCTCTTCCGTATATGCGACCGTACCGGGCTCACTTACAACGATCCAAGATGCCAACACAAAGTTGAGGACTGCTGAAAGTAAAAAACTCGCCACAAGCAAGTATGTACTTCTTCGAAGCACCATTTGAAGTGTTTTTTGATCCTTTCTTGAAACTTTGGAACGAAGATACTGAAAATCAAAGGCGTTCTTCAGCAAGCTCTCGAGGACAGGATACGGTGTCCAAAGCGAGACAAACACCACTACGGCAAAAACAAAGGGAACCAACGCTTCCTTCCAAGCAAGCACAGTGTTGGGAAGCTGTAACAATCCTATTCCTCCAGTCAAAATCACACTGAGAAGCCCCAAAAATGCAATCATGTTGAAAGACCTGCGCACCACCACATCCCAAATCCCGTAACATAGTGGAAAGCTAAGTGCCACCACAAGAGCCCATACTGGACCAAGTGACTCTGGGCCAGAGGCACGCATAAGTATAAAGGATGGGATCACCACATTGATCAAAAGGTTCACCAGAAGATTCTCTCGTTTTGCTTGTACCATAGGAAAAATTACAAACATATTGTGCGTGCTTTTTACAAATGATCAAGCAGCAAGTATTGGCGAGGACAAAAGCTCATGTGTTATACTACCTAGAAACCTTAAATAAAACCCATGGAAGGAATCTTTCTCGATATTGGACTCGTTATTATTTCCGCAGCCCTACTTGGTGTAGTGAGTTTCTTTTTGAAACAACCACTCATCTTGGCGTATGTGGCAGCTGGAATCTTGCTTGGCCCAACAGTAACAGGGCTTTTGCATGAACCTGAGTTTATCGAGGCTATTTCCCATATAGGAGTGATGCTTATGCTCTTTCTCATAGGACTTGAGATGAACACGAGCAAGCTCAAGGACCTAGGACTCGTCTCTCTGGCCGTAGGTATAGGACAAGTCGTCCTAACAGCAGGAGCAGGGTATCTCATTGCAAGCAGCTTTGGATATACAGGGCTCGTTGGTGCATATATCGCCATAGCACTTGCCTTCTCGAGTACGGTGATCGCCGTAAAAATCATGTCTGAAAAACGAGATCTCAACTCCATGTATGGGCAAATCACCATTGGTGTACTCATCGTACAGGATATTCTTGCGGTACTAGCCCTCCTATCTTTAGGTGGATTCTCAGGTGCAGGAGACAGCTTTAGTATTATGACCCTTGCAGAGCTGCTCGTAGGTGGAGCCGTCTTGGCAACCATCACCATGCTCTTCTCTCGGTATATTCTCAGTCACCTCTATAGTGCCATCGCGACCTCACAGGAGCTCCTAATCCTCTTTAGCCTTTCCTGGTGTTTCATCGTAGCCATCGCAGCAAAGTATCTTGGCTTTAGCATGGAAATCGGAGCGTTTATAGCTGGTGTAAACCTAGCAAACCTTCCTTACACCTTTGAGATCAACTCGAAAGCAAAGCTTCTTCGAGACTTCTTTATTACCCTGTTCTTCGTCTCCCTTGGAGCGGGTATGCAATTTGGGGATATTTCAAGTATCCTCCTTCCCTTCCTCACCTTCACCTTCTTTATCCTCATTGGAAACCCAATCATCGTCATGTGTATCATGGGAGCTCTAGGGTATGATAAAAAGAACAGCTTCTACACAGGATTGACCATTGCAAACGTCTCCGAGTTCTCTCTCATCCTTATCACGCTAGGTGCTGGGTTGGGCCATATTGGTCCGGATGTCGTAGCTGCGCTCACCATGGCGACTATCGTTACTATGGTGATCTCTTCCTATATGATCACGTACAACTACAGACTCTATCGTGTACTTCGCAAACCACTCAGTATCTTTGAGTTCCGAAAGCGAAAAACAAAGAAGTCCCCTGCCAAATCCATGGAGGACCACATTATTCTGCTTGGATACGGAGATACAGGAAAGCAGATTCTCAAACAAGTAGAGACCTTCAAGGAAGACTATGTGGTAGTAGATCATGACAACAAAGTAATCAAAGAGCTCATTGAAAAGGAGACACCTTGTGTCTTTGGTGACGTAGAAGATGAAGAGCTCTTGGATGAGCTAAGTTTGGAGACCACTGAGGTCATCATCTCTACCCTACCAAACCATGAGGATAACTACTTCCTCTTCAAGAAACTCAAGGAGATTCCTGAAACAAAGCGACCTATCTGTATCGTGGTGGCACCTACAGGACGTGTAGGACTTGATCTCTTTATCCAAGGAGCGGACTACGTCATTGTGAAATCATTCCTCGGTGCAAATCAAGTCTTCCATCTCAATAGAGAACTCTATGGTCTCACCAAAGAGCACTTCGAAGAGCTCTCAAAGCATAAGGCAGGAAATCCGACACAGAAACAGTGGGCTCGTGATATCGACTACGCTACCTTCCTAGAAAACCTCAATGGAGTCCGACTAAAGGAACTGCAAAAGAAGCTCAAAAAGAAAAAACAAACAAAGAAGAAGACATAGGACCCAGGGACTAGAGCAAAAGTCCTAGGACTTGACTCCTAGACTATATTTTTTCTAGAGAGACCTAGGACCAAAGCCCTAAGACCCAAAACCTGAAACGAAAAAAGATCCTTACAGGATCTTTTTTCGTTTCATTATCCACATACTGACCCCCATCACCGCCAGCACACTCACCGCGATGCCGACAGCCATCCAAAGTGCTGCCTGCTCATTCTTCTCAAGAAAGTGAGGAATATTCATTCCATAAAATCCCACCACAATCGCTGGGATACCAAAGGCTGCTGTGAAAATACTGATAAGCAAATCGAACTGAATAATCGTATTTCGAATGTTTGCCATTTTCAATGTGATAATATTCTCATTATCCTGAATATTATCCCTAAGGTCATCAATCTTATTCCACAGATCATTCACCTGCTCAAAGTGATGCTCAAAAATACTCTCCACCTCCTCCACATTAGCCTCTGTGCGTCGCTGTGATATAACAAGCTCTTTGAGTTCCTCCTCGTCCTCAAGCACATCGTTGATCATATCCTCGAGCTGCTTCACATGTGTCTCCAGTCTAGAAAGACGGTTCTTTACAATCAAAAGCTGTTCAAAATGATCCTCCGACACCTTGTGCCGAAGCTGTTCAAGAGACTTCTCCGCATCTTGCTCTAGCTCTCCATATTCTTGCGCCAGCTTATCAATTTTTACCGTAAATGCCGTTTCAAACACATCACACTCTATAGACTGTCGCCCCTCCTTCCTCTTCTCAAGTTTTGCCGTAAGCACCTTCAAAAATTCCTCAGAAACATACTCATGCCTCGTATTGAAAAGGAGTACAGCATCCTTGTTCATCAGGAGCTTCAGGAAACCAAGATTCATAATAATCACATTGGCTCGCTCAAACACCATGGGAGTTTGCTTTAGGAGCATCACAGGACGAAGGTCTCGCGAATACACAGGAAACGACTTCAAAATATCCTCCCGCGAGAGGTCCACGTGCTCGTACTCTCCTGATTTTTGTATCTTAATTGCTTTCATGTGTTTGTCTTAGATAGCGAGCGAGAAAGGATGCAATACTTCCTCGGTCCACTTCCTGATCAGGCTTGAGAGAAATCGCATCGAGTAGCGTCGCCTCCTTTGCAGCATCGAGAAAGGGTCTATACCAGATCTCTCCTTCCTGCTCCTGAGGCGGATTCCTATCTAATACATTATACATGATTTTCATAGATTCTGCGAGATTCACACTCTGAGCAGGCTTGAAGGTACCATCCTCATATCCACGCACGATGCCATCCTCCTTGGCAGCACACACATATTGTGCATACCATTCACCTCCTAGAACATCTTCAAAACACCCATCACCATCATCCTGAAGCCCTAAGACCTCAGACCTAAGACCTAATTGCTCAGCAGCACGATACACAAGCGTCAAAAACTCAGCACGATTCAAAGTTTTACCCACACCATAGGTCCCATCCTCATAACCATTTACAATACCTGCATCATACAAATATGACACATCTGCATAAAATTTGTGATCAACAGAAACATCTGTGAAGTCCGAGTAGAAGGTCGTAGCGCCCAAGCTATCTACCAACCTAGCGATGGTCTGAGAAACATGAGGCTTCGTCAATAATTGATCCACATACCCTTCAAAAAACCCTCGAAACTCCTCAGCAGTTGGAGGAGTTGTATAGGTCTCCTCATACGCCTTGGACCAGTTCGAATCCGTCCCTGGATCTAGATAATACACAAGTCCCCCCAAAACCCCAGCATCCTCCCTATAAAAAAGCAATTGATACACAATAGCTCCAGGCTCCACAGCTCCTTCGATATAAAAGAATCCTACCCCCTGCATTTCCCCATCCACATCAACCACATGCTGTTTCACAACCGTAGAGCGAGGCAAACCTGTAGGCAAAAAAAGCTCACGCCCATCACTCCCTACTTCCTCCAAGGGAATGGTTCCATCTTGCACACCGAGAAAAGTGCGAAGCGTCTGCACAATCAAATCCACCTCCTGGTATTGCAAAAGCAACGCCTCCAAGTCCGTCACATCATAGAGATACAGCTCGATCGCTCCGTGGTTGGGACGATCAGCCATGAGTCTATGCACACTCCCCTCAAACAAGTGACAGAGGCGCTCTGGCACAAACTGCTGCTCATCATAAGAAGAGCGTGAACACGCAATCGATGATCGTTCCTCTTGCATGAGCTCCCTATGAAGAAAAAAATCCTGACCAGCAAACTGAAAGGAGCCCGCAAAGGTAGTAGGAAGCAGGAGAGTCAAAACAAGAAGAGAACGAAAACGCATAGAGGTTTCTAGAAACAAACGTACTGGATTGTCCCACAATCAAGAACTCTTGTCAGCACCTTCAAACAATTTCCACTTGAAACAACAAAAAAAGACTACCCTCACCTCAAATATACAAAACAACCCCCAAACCGTCGCGTCAGACGCGGCTGACCACAATCTGTTGTTCTCACTACATCGTCCAAATGACAATATCCAAGACCTAAGTATGATACAATTACATGATACATACTCGTCGCGCTTAGCAACCTTACCCGCAGATATGAGCTACACCGTAGGAATAGTTGGAGACGGTACCATGGGTACCAACCTCGCACAAAACTTTGCTGATCATGATGTGAGCTGCCTAGTGCTTGGGCACCACCAAGATAGAATAGACAAAATGAAGGCTGGATTCTCTGAAGAAACACTTAGTGGAACTGTAGACCTCAACACCTTCATAGGACAATTAGCTTCACCAAAAACCATCCTCTTGCTCGTCCCAGCTGGGAAAGCAACAGATGGTGCGATAGAAGAGCTTTCTCCTTTCCTTTCCAAAGGAGACATTATACTCGATCTAGGAAATGCACTGTACAAAGATACTGAACGTAGAACTGAAGAGTTGAACAAAAAAGGTATTCAGTTTATTGGATGCGGAATCTCAGGTGGAAGCGAAGGAGCTCGCTACGGAGCGAGTATGATGCCAGGCGGATCAAAGGAGGCGCTTGAATACGTTCTTCCCTTCCTCGAAAAAGTAACAGCAAAGGATTTCTCCGGAAACCCCTGCGTCACCAACTGTGGTCTTAGAGGAGCTGGCCATGCGGTAAAGATGATCCACAACGGGATAGAGTACGCCATCATGGATATGATAGCTAGCCTCTACGCCTTTGGGAGAGACCATCTAAACATGACGCCAAAAGCACTCCAAAGCTTCTTTGCAGAACTCAATACTGGTCCATTGCAGAGCTTTCTCCTAGACCTCACTGAAAACATTCTCGGGTATATAGATGAAGAGACAAAAGAGCCGCTCATAGACCTCATCGTCGACAAGGCTGGAAATAAAGGAACAGGAATGTGGACATCACGAGAAGCGCTTGAACAAGGAGTACCTGTCCACAGTATTCAAGCTGCCATGCAATCTCGTATGACCTCGAGCTTCAAAGAGCTGCGAGGTAAACTGGCAGCTAACAAAGGGGCTAGCGCTGAAGTATCTCTTTCCATTGGAGATTTCCAAACGATTGCACAGGACAGTCTTCTCGCAGGAATATACATCTCCTTTGCGCAAGGTCTGCACCTCTTG